>CAWVTC010000084.1:0-7626 GCA_963933025.1 uncultured Dehalococcoidia bacterium
GAAGAAGATTCTTGGTCAGGTAGGAATATCCATTTCGGTGTCCGAGAGCATGCGATGGGAGGGATTGTAAATGGCATGGCCTTGCATGGAGGGATTAGGCCTTACAGTGCAACTTTCCTTGTGTTTGCTGACTATATGCGGCCACCTCTACGATTGGGTGCCATAATGTCCCTGCCGGTAATTTATATTTTCACCCACGATAGTATTGCGGTTGGTGAAGATGGACCTACGCATCAACCAGTGGAACAACTTGCAGCATTGAGAGCAATTCCTGGTTTAACAGTGATACGACCTGCTGATGGTAATGAAACTGCAAGTGCATGGGCAGTAGCTTTAGAGCAATCTTCTCCATCTGTATTGATACTCACGAGACAGGGCCTTCCTCAGATTACTTCACCAGAAGTTGCTAAAAATGGTGTATCTAGGGGTGGTTACATTCTTTCGGATTCTGAAAAAGACACTTTTGATGTTATTTTAATCGCTTCGGGTTCCGAGGTGAGTCTTGTAGTGGCTGCAGGAGAATTACTTGAGAGCAAAGGTGTTGTTTCTCGAATTGTGAGTATGCCTTCATGGGAACTTTTCGAAGAACAATCAGAGGCCTACCGTAATCAGGTTTTGCCTCCAGATTTTCCAGCTAAACTTGCGGTAGAGGCTGGGATAGGACAAGGATGGGAGAAGTTTATTGGTGGGGATGGGGAGATGCATGTGATTAACAATTTTGGCGCTTCAGCTCCTGGAAAAGTAGTGATGGAAAAGTTCGGTTTTACAGCAGAGGAAGTAGCAAGCCATGCTCAAAGATTAATTAAGAAATTGCGTTCTAGGTAATAAGATGGTGGATGTAGCGAAGAAAATTATTGGAATTGGTCAAAGTCTTTGGTTAGATTACATTAGTCGGGATCTACTAAATTCTGGCAAGCTCGATCGTCTAGTAGAGGCAGGTGTCATTACTGGTATAACATCGAACCCTTCAATTTTTGAAAAAGCTATATCTGGCTCGAGTGATTATGAAGTTGATCTTCAGAGAATTCTATCAAGTGATCAAGCTGATCCATACGATGCTTTTGTGCAACTTGCAGTTGAAGATATACGAAATGCTTGTGATGTGTTGCTTCCAGTTTACAAAAGTACTGCTGCTGTCGATGGGTTTGTTTCGCTAGAGGTGCCTCCAGGTATAGAAAATAATGTTCAGAAAACTGTCACCGAAGCTAAACGACTTTTCAATCTAGTCGATCGTCCGAATGTGATGATTAAGGTTCCAGGAACAAATGCAGGAATTCAATCTCTTACAGAGCTGATTGCAGTTGGTGTAAATGTGAATGTGACATTGCTATTTAGTATCACTATGTATAAAAAAGTAGCACATGCTTACATTGCAGGACTTGAACAATTGCTTGAAAAGGGTGGGGATCTTTCTCAGATAGCGAGTGTTGCATCATTTTTTGTTTCACGTTTGGATACAGCAGTAGATGAAATTCTTGATGGGGATTCCCCTTTACGTGGGACTGCTGCTATTGCCAATGCACGGAGTGCATACGGAAATTTCGAGGAAATTTTCTCAGGACAAAGATGGGGAAAATTAGCCAATCACGGTGCGCGTGTACAACGCCCTCTTTGGGCTTCGACTAGTACTAAGAATCCCCAGTACCGTGACACCCTCTATTTTGAGGAATTGCTTGCTCCTAATACTGTCAATACTCTTCCAGAACCTACATTGGACGCTATTCTCGATCATGGAAATGTGCAACTACCAACTAGAGATGTTTGGGGTAGTGGCCATTCTGATCTAGCGATGCTTTCGTCTGCTGGTGTTGATCTCGAAGGTATTACTGAGAAGCTTTTAGAAGATGGATTGGCATCTTTTGAGAAAGATTTCCTTAAAATGCTTGAACAATTGCATTCAAGGATTAAATTTTCACCATCGCGATATGTAGTACAAGATTCAGTTTTCGGCTCACTTGAAAAGGAGGTGAATGAACAGATTGCTGTACTTGAGAAAAACAATATCGTTCACCGGATATGGGAGGAAGACCATACGCTATGGAGCTCGGAAAAAACTGAAGTGAGTAACAGACTTGGCTGGTTAAATTCACCAGGAGAGGTTGTGAAAAATGCCCCTTCTTATTTGTCTTTAAGGAATGAGCTTTTATCAGAAGGTTTTACTGATTTTATTTTGATTGGCATGGGTGGTGCTGTTCTTGCCCCAGAAGTGTTAGCACAGATACAGGAAGGCGAAGGATTGAAGTTGCACTTATTGGACACAACAAACCCAGACGAGATCGATGCGCTGGTTAGTTCGCTTGATTTAGAAACTACGTTTTTTATTATTTCGAGTAAGTCTGGTAGTACATTAGAGACAAGCACACTGTGCAGTTATTTTTGGGAGAAGGTTTCTGATTCTCGAAAATTTATAGCTATTACAGATCATGGAACAGAACTAGAAAAATTCGCGCGTGCTCACCAGTTTAGACATATTGAACTTGGCATAGCTACTGTTGGTGGCCGGTTTTCTGCTATTTCTCCTTTTGGTATGCTACCTGCTTCCTTGTGTGGACTAGATCCTGCACAGATTGCCTTACGTGCAGATGAAATGTTTTCTGCTTGCAGAGCAACTGATATCAATACGAATCCGGGAGCTTATTTAGGTGTTGTGTTAGGAGTTGCTGCGCGTAATGGTCGGGAGAAACTTGTACTTTCATTCCCTTCTGAGATGCAACCTTTTGCCAGTTGGGTTGAACAACTGATTGCTGAATCCACGGGTAAAGAAGGATTGGGTATCGTGCCTGTAATTGCACCTTCCTTTAATCAAGGTAGCGATTGCATTTTTGTTTCGTACACTGGCTCAGCAGGGGTAACAGAGTCTGAAGACGAAGTTGTAGTACATCTTCCTTATACTGATCCTTCTCAAATTGGGGCTGAATTTGCAAGGTGGGAATTCGCAACAGCTGTGGCTGCTCATATACTAGGTATTCAACCTTTTGATCAAAAAAATGTTCAAGAAGCTAAGGATGCCACTCTACGAGTTTTGAGTGGTACAACTACGGTTACTAAGGGCATCGAAATTAATGAGCTACTTCAAAATATTGCACCTTCTTATTACATCGCACTTCTTTGTTGGTTGCCACGGACTAAAGAATTGGAAGATCAACTTGGTGTCATACAACATGCCTTTATTGAACGTTATGGTATTGCTGTAACCATTGGGTTCGGTCCAAGGTACCTACATTCAACTGGACAATTGCATAAAGGTGGCGCGGATAACGCCCTATTTATTTTTATTGAGCAAGTTAATCAAAGTGATATAGCAATTGAGGGGAAGTTTTTTTCTTTTAATGACTTAAATAAAGCACAAGCACAGGGGGATGTTGAATCTTTGAGTGATCGAAAGCGTTTAATTGCACGTGTGACGCTTTCTGAGTTGAAAAGTTTTTTAGATGAGTAGTGAAACCCAATCAACTGATGAAGGTTTGTTTTATGCAGAGCTCGAGAAAGTTGCGCATGAAATAGCAGCGCAAGCAGGTTTGTTTATTGTAGAGGCACTTGGAAAAGATGTGAGTGTGGAGTATAAGGATGCTCAGAATTCGACTGGAGAGTCTGCGCCAGTCGATCCAGTAACGGATATAGATCGACAAGTGGAAGAGTTTGTACGTGCAGAGGTAGGTAAACGTTTCCCCAGCCACGCTGTTTTAGGTGAAGAGCAAGATACTCCTCCTGATCCTGCGGCAGAATTTGTTTGGGCGATTGATCCAGTAGATGGAACCACAAATTTTGTGAATAAGTTTCCGGCTTTTGCCGCTTCTATTGGGATTTTACAAAATGGTGAGCCAGTTGTTGGTGCAGTATGGAGTTCAACTACACATAAACTGAAACCCGGTGTATACCATGCATTTTCAGGTAGCTCATTGCGGCTTGATGGCGAAGAGCTTATTGGTATGAAAAAAAATTCAGGCCTTCGTCGCTCCTTGAGTGCCGTGCCAGGAGGAGGTGAGGGTCGTACGCCTCGTTGGGATACTCGAGTAATTGGTTCAACTACGGTTGAATGTGTTTATGTTGCAGTTGGGATCTTGCGAACTGCACAGTTTTGGCGTACTCGTGCCTGGGATGTAGCGGGTGGTATTGTACTTGCTCGTGCTAACGGGAAAGAAGTTTACGAATTTACAAACGGCTCTTGGGGAAAATTTGAGAAGTTCGCACCTCCCTCTAAGACCGACAGTAATACACAGCCTGGAATACGAGATTGGTCTCAATCATTAATTGTTGGTTCTGAAGAAGACTTAGATTTTTTAAGTACGCGTTTAAGTAGGCCCGGAATACTTAAACGTGCGGCAAAACGTATTCTGGGCTAATTGTATCAACTAATTATCGAAATATTGTTGTTTTGTACCAGCGCAGTTCCTCGATACTCTCGAGTATGTCATCTAGTGCTCGGTGACCTTCTTTTTTGGCTAAAGGCTTTTCTTTTGGGTACCAGCGCTTGGCAAGCTCCTTAATAGTTGAAACGTCGACAATTCGGTAATGTAAATAAGTAGTCAAGGTTGGCATCCAAATTTCAAGAAAGCGTTTATCGTGACCAACTGAGTTTCCACATAATGGAGATAGTCCTTCGGGACATTTTTCCTTGATATAAGAAAGTACATATTTTTCAGCCGTTGATATATCGATTGTTGATTCTCTGACTAACTGCGTAAGGCCAGATTTGCCATGTTGTTTTATGCACCAGTTATTCATGGAGGCAAGTATTTCTTCAGATTGATGTATCACTAGGTTAATACCTTCATCTAATGGGTTTAATTCTGAATCTGTGAGGATAACTGCAATTTCGAGAATTTTATCCATTTCTGGTATTAAGCCAGTCATTTCAAGGTCTATCCAGATAAGTGGTGAGGTGTTGTTCTTTAAAGAAGGCATTTTAAAAACTCCCCTCTAATCGTATATCAGTCTTTGTTTTGTAGCGCGGCATGGTGGGCTGCGATAAGATTTTATGATGCAGACACTAGATATTTTTGAATGGCTTAGTAAAGAAGAGTGGCTTGCTCTCCTACGGATTGGTATTGGGTTGTGGTGGCTAGAAAGTGTTAGGCATAAAGATTTGAAGGATTTTTTAAGCGGGGGCTCTCGTGGTTGGGTTGAGTCGCTGTTAAAAGAGCACCCATTGCCATTTTTTGCAAGTTTTATTCAACGTGTTTCTTTGCGAAGTCAGTCTACATGGATCGTCACCTCATGGTTGATTGTATTAGGTGAATTAAGTGTTGGGATTAGTCTTACCTTCGGCTTGCTTACTTTTGTCGGATTAGCAATCGGCGTTCTCTTAAATTTAAATTATTTATTACTTGCAGGTTTGAAAGATTTTGGGGAACAAGGGCAGAATGCCATGATGCTTCTTATTCAAGTAGTACTGTTCTCTACTGCTTCCGGGGAAGTTTGGGGCTTGGACAGCCTTATTTTTTAAGCCTGTATTTATTTTTTTGAATCATTTTTGCTTGTTGTTATGCTGTGAATGGTTCGGTTTGAGATTAGGTTTTTCTCGGAAAGTCGATCTATTACCCATTCCGGAAGTAGCTTTTCAATTTGTGACCTAGCTTCTACTAAAGAGTGTCCTGTTTCTTTATAGAGAGTGAGTTGTTTTGGATCTTTTGCGCGCTTATAGATATCTTCACTTGCTTCGCTAGGAAGTACTCTGTCTGTAGTTCCGTGGATGAGTAAAAGGGGCATATTTAATTCAGAAACTGTTTCTGTTCCAAAACGTTGCGGTGATAACGATACAACTCCACAAACAAGTTTATGGAGTTGTGCTGCAGTGATGACGACGCCTCCTCCAAAAGAGTGTCCTAGTAAAACAATTGAACTAGCCCCAATTCCTTTTAAAAATGAACAGCCAGCAAGTACATCAATAATACATTCTGAAAAATCATTTGGTTTTCTATAATCGAGACGTAAGACACTAGTTTCTGATTTCCTGAGTAATGTTGGTAGCCGTGTATACAAACCATCTACGGGCCCATCCAATCCTCCATTTGCACCACTTACACAAATCACTGCACTAGTTCCCCCTTCAACAGGATGGAGGATTGTTTCTATACACCCTCGGCTTGTGTCCAATGTTGCTAGGTAAGAAGTAGTGTCGGTTCCTGGGGTAACTTTCACATTACGTAAGCTAAGAGTTAAATCTTTCCCAGATAGGTTTTCTGATGCCCACTCCATTTTAGGTGAGCCTAGTATCTTGTAGGGGCTCGCGTGGTATATCTTCACCTTCATTTACCATGTGATAGGCAAGAGGAGTGAGTCGTTCAAAGATAATTTGGATAGTTTCAGCTAATAACTTTTCTTCTTCAAATGCATCATGCATATGCGTAAGCCAACGCTTTGCATTGTCTTCACTAATGACAAAAGGAAAATGACGTCTTCGCAAACGTGGATGTCCATGTATCTTTGAATAACGTGCTTCACCTCCTAACCATTGTTCAAGAAAAAGTTCTAGCTTTTCTCGTCCTGGTCTAAGATCCTTAGGGTAAATGGAGCGAAGTGGTTGATCATGTTCTACACGTAGGTAAAAGTTTTCAACGATACGTTTAACTACATCAGGCCCACCAACAAGTTCTATTAAAGGTTTTTTATCCAATTTGCTACCTATCTGATTGTACTAATCCGGTTTGATCTCTAACAGTAAACGTTCTTGAATAGCTGTACTTAATGGAATTGCATGACCGGTTACAAGGTCTAGCCAGACCCATTTATGCATAAATGTTGCAATAGCTTTGTTTGATAGTTCTGAGCGGATTGAAAATTCTTGCTGAAAGGAATGTGTAGCTACATTGATAGTCTGAATTTCAATAGTAGTATTTTCCTGCCAAGGCAGAGGCGAATGATAGATGGCATGTGTTTCAGTCTGGACTGCGATTACATGGTCAGGTTTTTGTAGTTTGCAATATAGCTCAAAGGAATTATATGCCAGCTCAGTAAGTGCAAGTAAAACTCCTGCATGTACAAATCCAGTATTTGTAAATGTATCAGTGTGGCGAGTAGGGAAAGATACAGAAAAAACCATAGCTACAAAGAAGTATACCTGTATGTCTATTTTTTTCTGTCCTGAAAAAATGAGAATTAGTATTGTTGGTCGTGGTCTGATACCGTTTTAGGATGCTGTTTGGAGGTAGTTACCGCGGGGTGACTGAGTGATTGAACAGGGATTTGAAGCCACTCCCATAGCTCCAAATCCCTGTGATCGGTAGCTCTCTGCTACTGTATTCGGTTTAGGTATTACTACCTCCCTTCAGCCAGAGAGTTTCCGATTCCATTAATACTTAGCAGGCCAGCTTTCTGGGTGTTACGTCGCAAATATGCCGCTAATTCAACGTCCATACTTTGGTTAAGACCAGCCAATCTAGGTTCACTGCGAATAGCCGATCCGCCGACCATTGTTTCATTAATCTCATCTTTCTCAAAGCCAGTTGCAATCACCGTAATTTTTACAGTATCACCGACCTCGGGATCGATTACCGTTCCAAATATAATGTTTGCTTCAGGATCCACGACTTCGGATATAACTCGTGCAGCCATATCTAGCTCTGAAAGCGCCAGGTTTCCATTATGGGTGACGTTGTAGAGAACATTGCATGCGCCCTCTATGCT
>CAWVTC010000085.1:0-7623 GCA_963933025.1 uncultured Dehalococcoidia bacterium
CGTGATTTTTACTCCTGGCGGACTCTGGCGACGTTTATATTCGTTCTGATCAACTAAACGAATTATGTGTCGCACATCAATTGCATCAAACCCTGCAGCTATAAGATCGCTAACTGTAGCATCACGCTCAACATATGCTTCCAGTATGGGATCCAACACAGAGTATTCAGGTAATGAGTCAGTATCAAGTTGATCTGGGCGAAGCTCAGCACTAGGTGGCTTGGTAATAATATTTGAGGGTATTAGTGGTTCCAGATCTTGTAAATTTTTCCAATTCACCAATTTATACACAAGTGTTTTAGGGACATCCTTAAGAATAGCGAACCCACCAACAAGATCTCCATAAAGCGTTGCATACCCTGTTGCCATTTCACTTTTATTGCCCGTCGTAAGAACAATCGCATTGAATTTGTTGGCTAAGCTCATTAAAATATTTCCCCGCAAACGTGACTGTAAATTCTCCTCTGCTAAGCCATCCACCACCCCCCCAAAAGGTTTAGCAAGCATATCTAGCATGGCATTGTGAGCTGGCTCAATAGGAACAGAGTGGTAAGTAATACCAAGATTTTTGGCAAGTTCCTTAGCATCTTTGCGGCTGTGAGTACTTGAGTAACGCGACGGCATAGACACCCCTGTAACATGGCTATGACCAACAGCATCAACCGCAATAGCTGCGACCAAGCTTGAATCAATCCCCCCGGACAAACCTATTAAAACATCTTCAAAACCAGTTTTTGATAAATAATCACGCACACCTAAAACCAAAGCTTCCCAAATCTCTTCCTCTTCACTAAGAGTTGGTGCCACCTTCATATCAATCGATTTAGCTGCCGAGAATTGAGGATTAAATTTCAATTTGTTATGTAAAACTTCTTCCTCTGTACTTGCCGAACCATGACGTGCTTCTATTCTTCCACGTGGATCATGAAGGCGAGGCTTAGAAATATCATCGAGATCAATTTCTGTGACAAGTAGTTCTTCGACAAACTGAGATGCTCGGGCAATAAGACTCCCATCAGATTTTACAAAAAATGAAGAACCGTCAAAAACAAGCTCATCCTGACCACCTACGGCATTCACATAAGCTAACGCAAGGTTGTTATCTACTGCACGTGTGGAAAGCATCTGCTCACGCTGAACAACTCGCCCAGAGAAGAATGGAGAGGCATTAATATTTATACAAAGGTCAGCTCCGGCCAAGGAAAAACCGGTCAACGGCAAGCCTGGATACCAAATATCTTCGCAAATTGAAACGCCAAATGTTAAGTCGCCAGTATGAAAAAGAGGTGTTGTACGTCCAGAGGAAAAATATCGTTCTTCATCAAAAACCCCATAATTGGGTAAACGCCTTTTGTGGTATACACCCACCCGTTTCCCATCTGCAAAAATTGCAGCTGCATTGTATGGCTCAGAATTATGCCAATCTACAAAACCAACAATTGCAATAATTCCTTTTGTTTCAGATTCAAGTAAATCCACAATTGAAGCTGATGTTTGACAAAACTCCTTACGCAGCAATAAATCTTCCGGTGGATATCCAGTAATTGCCAGCTCAGGAAAAGCAACTATGTCACATTGAAGCAGACGTGCTTCAGAAATATATTCACGAATTACCTTAAGATTTCCTTCGAAATCCCCAACTGTTGTATTAATTTGAGCAAGCCCAACCCGGCAAAATTTCATAATTGTATTGTTTAGCAGTATACCAGTGCACGCCACACTCTATTAAACTACTCCCATGAAAACATTTAGCCTTGACGAGGCCAACCTCCTATTACCCCAAATTATCCCGCTGCTCGAAAAAATACGTATATATACAAGGGAATTGCGAGTAATACGTGTACAGGAATCCATTAACCGACGTTCTTACAGTGCAGACGGCAATATGATCGCAACCCCTACAAATGAGCAGTCGTCAGCAGCACAAACTTTAAAAATAAATGAGTGCATCAAAATCATCGAGGCACATGGGGTTTTAATAAAGGACCTAGAAAGAGGCCTCATTGATTTCTACCATTTTAGAAATGCGAAACTTGTCTTGCTATGCTATCTACTCGGAGAAGAGAGCGTGCGTTATTGGCATGATTTAGATACTGGTTTCCAGGGACGGAATCTTATTTAATAAAAAAGTTGACGTTGCGAATAGCAGGTTCTAGTGTGAACACAGTACTTAAAGATTGAAACGCTAGTACTAGGAATAGTATTCAGTCAGCGAACAAATAAGCGAACCAGTGATGGTGGAAGACTGGTGGTAGCGCAACTTGAAGAATGGACCTAGGAGTTCCTTATCTGAAGCCCTATGGGTGAGTAGGAGTAGGCGGTCGGCCCCGTTAACAGTCAGTTGTAAATTAATTTACAACATAGAGCGCTTTAGAAAGTTCTAAAGAAGCAAGGTGGCACCGCGGGTCCCCGTCCTTGAGACGGGTTTTTTTTGTCAGGAGAAAAATATGACAACAATAATAAATCTTGAAGATCAGCTTCAAGCAGTTTTGAAGGAACACTCAATGCTACGGCATCCCTTTTACCAAGCATGGACAAAAGGGACGCTGAAACTGGAGCAGTTGCAGGAATATGCGCGACAATATTTCCACTTTGAGGCAGCTTTCCCTCGATTTCTCTCAGCAATACATTCTCGAACAGAATCCACGTCTGTTAGACAAATATTATTAGAAAATTTATGGGACGAAGAACATGGTAAACGTAATCACCGAGCTTTATGGTTAGAATTTGCAAATGCACTTGGTGTCAGCCGTTCAGAAGTAGAAGCAAGTCAAGCAAACGTTGAAACAAAAGAGCTCATTAAGCATTTCGAAAACAAATGCACTAATGCGCCAGTAAGTGAAGCTCTTGCAACAATGTTTGCTTACGAAGGACAGATCCCACAAATAGCTGAGGAGAAAATTACTGGTTTAAGAGAAATGTACAATATGCAGCCACAAGAATATGAATTTTTCACTGTTCATATGGAATCTGATGTTGCTCATTCTAATGCTGAAATTCAAGCTCTAAAAACCATTTCCACAGATGAAAATGCGATGGTTAATGCCACTAATGAAGCTTGTGAACGATTACTTAGTTTCCTTGATGGTTGTTATAGTAGTTAGCCATCAAAATGTCTGAGCGGAAACGCATACTAACCGGCATTCGTCCTACTGGTGCTCTGCACTTAGGCCACTATGCAGGTGCGCTAGAAAACTGGCTTGATTTGCAAGATAGCTATGACTGCAATTTCTTAATTGCAGATTACCAAGTGAGTGACTATGCCAATGATATTGCACATATACGTAAATCAGTTTGGGAAGTTGCTTTAGATTGGCTAGCAATAGGCCTCAATCCAGAAAACAGTAATTTTGTAATTGAAAGCCTTGTTCCAGAACACACTGAGTTAACAACTTGGCTTAGTTGGTTTTTGCCACTAGGTCTTTTACAACGTAACCCAACTCTAAAAGCAGAAATGGAAAACTTTGGGAAAAAATCAGTTCCTCTAGCCTTTTTTTCGTATCCAGTCATGCAAATTGCAAACATATTGATGCCTCGGGCACATTTAGTTCCTGTTGGGGAAGACCAATTACCACACATCGAAATGACACGGGAAATTGCACGTCGTTTTAATCGACAATTTAGTGAAATATTTCCCGAACCGGATGGACTAGTAGGTCGAGTACCACGTCTTGTAGGAATAGATGGACAAGCAAAAATGAGCAAATCATTAAACAATGCAATCTATCTAAGTGATGATGAGAATACCGTTAACGACAAAGTTCGCCAAATGTATACAGATCCGACGCGAATCCGGGCAACAGATCCAGGTCATATTGAAGGAAACCCTGTTTTTATGTATCACGATGCGTTCAACCGAGATACAGAAGAAATAAAAGACTTAAAAGAACGTTATCTTTTAGGAAAAGTAGGAGATGTTGAGGTAAAACAAAAATTAGCTAAGTCTTTAAATATCTTTTTGGATCCAATCAGGGAACGACGTGCACATTTTGAAAAAAATCATGAGATGGTTCGTGAAGCATTAGAACTAGGAACTCTACGTGCTCGCGATCAAGCACAAACGACAATGGAATTAGTTCGAGATGCACTTGACTTAGGTTATTTAAAGAAAAGCTAAATGATACATCCAACTCTAGCAGAGCTACACGAACTTGCAAAAATGAAACAGGGCAACCTAACACCAATTTATCGTGAAGTTGTAGCTGACTTAGAAACCCCGGTTTCTGCTTTTCTCAAAATTCGTAAAGGTGATTATTCCTTCCTATTAGAATCAGTAGAAGGTGGTGAACAGATCGCCCGTTATTCCTTCCTTGGAACCGCACCTTTTAAAGTTTTGGTAACAGATCAAGACTCAGACGATCCTTTAATCGCACTTGAAGAAGAACTCGATAAGATAAAATATATCCCTCACAGCGGACTGCCACCATTTACTGGTGGTGCTATTGGATATGTAGGTTACGAGGCTGTACATCATTATGAGCCGAGAGTACCTGTAAATGACACAGACCCAATTGGAATTCCCGAATCTATGTTTCTACTTTGCGAGACAATTGTGGTTTTTGATCACCTGCGACACCGTATGCAAGTAGTTGCTCATTGCAAATTAGACAAAGACATAGATGAGGAATATGCCAAGGCAACTGAACGTATAGAAACAATTGTTTCACGTTTAAACCAGCCAATACAACTCCCAAAGGAAACACCTGCTGCTGAGCATAATAAAGCCACTCGATCAATTTCGAACGTAGGAAAAGAAGGCTATGAACTTATGGTCGAGGCAATTCGGGAACAGGTAATCGCCGGAGAAGTAATTCAAGCTGTCCCTTCCCAAAGGCTTACACGGCCAATCAACGTGCACCCATTCACAATCTATCGTCAACTAAGAACTGTAAATCCTTCACCATATATGTTTTACCTAGAAATGGGTGACTTCCAAATAGTAGGAGCATCTCCAGAATTACTTGTACGTGTAGAAAACGGCGTAGTAACAACTCATCCAATCGCTGGAACTAGGCCTAGAGGGAAAACACCAGCTGAAGATGAAGCTCTTGCCAATGAATTGTTAGCAGATGAAAAGGAACGCGCAGAACATATCATGCTTGTGGACCTAGGAAGAAATGATGTTGGAAAAGTTTCACAACCAGGAACAGTAAACGTAGATTCCTTAATGAAAATTGAGCGCTACTCACATGTTATGCACATAGTATCGCAAGTATCAGGTAAATTAAGGAGCGGCTTATCCCGTTTTGATGCATTCAGATCTATCTTCCCAGCAGGTACAGTCACTGGTGCCCCAAAGGTAAGGGCTATGGAAATTATTGCAGAATTGGAAGAAGAAAAACGTGGTATTTATGCAGGTGCCGTGGGATACGCTTCTTTTGCAGGAAGCTTAGACACCTGTATAGCAATTCGTACTATGGTTACAAAAAATAAGAATGCTTACATACAAGCTGGAGCTGGTATTGTCTATGACTCAATCCCCTCAAATGAATACCAAGAAAGCATGAATAAGTTAGGTGCATTAGAAAGAGCACTAGATCAAGCAGAAACTTCGCTCACAGAAGATACAGATACGGCGTAAAATACACTATGGCTCAGAAAATCGTGCTTGCGGCAATTCTAATGCAAACGCAAAAAGTGGCTCTCATCCAACACACAAAGGGTGGGGACTGGGAGTTGCCATCTGGATTATTAAGCTCTACACATAAGACCACTGAAGATGGAATGTCCGATATATTGGATAATTTAGGTATAGCAACAAAAATTGATGACGCAGACTTTTATGCAACAACATACATTCAAACAGCCGACGAATATATCGTTTACAACCTATATGCGCCAACCAATTGGACGGGTGAGATAATTAATCCAACCGTTCACGCTGATTGGGTTAATTTCTCAGACTTAAGAGTTCAGAAACTTCCTGAATCAGTCTTGGAATTACTTACATCATTCTTCGAAATGAAAAACGTTCAAAACCCTACAAGCAAACACTCTGATACAAAAAGTGAACTAAGCAAAACAAACACAAGACGTGCCAGAGGACTTGATGTTTTGAAAACCCTACAAGGTGATGATCCAGTGGAACAAGCAAGGCAATTGAAAAACAAATGGGGAGATTTAGCTGACGATATTATCGATTTTGCACTTGGGGAAGTATGGTCATCCCCAGATCTAGATCGTCGAACACGTAGTCTTATTACGGTGGGGATGACTGCTGCGCTTGGAGGACGACCACAAGCTCTCTCCGCACACCTTAATGGTGCCTTAAATCATGGCGCTACTTTAGGGGAAATATCGGCAACGTTGAGGATGGTAGCCGTTTATGCAGGATTTCCTGCAGCCCTCGAAGGCTGGAGCATAATGAAGGAAGTTATGGAAAAAAACAACAATGCATCTCCATCTAATGAGGAGCAAAGCTAATGAGCCTTCTACTTATCGATAATTATGATTCATTCACGTATAACCTATATCAATTTCTTGCAGAACTAGGTGCCGAAATTATTGTTTATAGAAATGATGAAATCTCAATTAACGAATGTCGAACAATAGCACCTTCCCAAATAGTGATCTCGCCTGGTCCTGGTCGCCCTGAAAATGCTGGGGTTTCGGTAGAACTTATCCGTGAATTTGCAGGTCAAATACCCATCTTAGGCGTTTGTTTAGGACACCAGTGCATTTATGCAGCATTTGGTGGAAATATTGAAGGTGCCGGTGAAATAAAACATGGAAAAACTTCAGAAATTCACCATGATGAACAAGAACTATATGACCAGATTCCACAAGATTTTGTGGCAGTTAGATACCACTCACTAGTGGGAACAAGTACTAGCCTGCCTGATGAATTATTGATCACATCTCAAACAGAAAACGGAACAATCATGGGAGTTAGGCATAAAACATATACAGTGGAAGGGGTACAATTCCATCCCGAATCAATCGCAACTGAGCATGGAAAAACTTTGTTAAAAAACTTTCTAGCAGTAAGGACTGGCAATTGGTTAAGCACACATTAATACAAAAGGCAATCAAATCCCTAACAGAGGGTGAGGGGATCAGTAGTACAGTCGCAGCCTCGATAATGGAAAGCATCATGACTGGTGAATTACCTGACGCCCAAATAGCTGCCTATCTCGCAACTCTACATGCCCATGGAGAAGATCCTGATGTAGTAGCAGAATGTTCAAAAATTATGCAAAACCATGCTAGGCCAGTTGAAGTAGAAAATGTGATAGATATCTGTGGTACAGGCGGGGACGGCATTGATACTTTCAACGTATCTACTGCTGCAGGTTTTGTTGTAGCAGCAGCAGGTGCTCGCGTAGCAAAACATGGGAATCGTGCAATGTCGTCAAATTGTGGAAGTGCAGATATTTTGGAAGAACTTGGTGCGAACCTTGATCTAGATGGACTACAGATCAAGGAAATTATTGAAGAATGTGGGTTTGCATTTTTGTTCGCTCAAAAATTCCATCCAGCAATGAAACATGTAGCTAAGGTCAGGCAAGAACTTGGCATTCCAACCATATTTAACCTTTTAGGGCCCCTCACAAACCCAGCATATCCAAAAGGACAGCTTGCAGGTGTAGGTTCCAAACATATCGCTACTCTAATGGCCGAAGC
>CAWVTC010000086.1:0-7517 GCA_963933025.1 uncultured Dehalococcoidia bacterium
TCTCATTTAGGCTACTGATCCGCGGGTAAGGTAACATTTCAATTACGCTAATCGAGGCAAGGCTTAAGACAATAGAATTAAAAGATGCAATTTCTAAATTTAACAACTTGCATAATAAAATTTTGAGTACAAAATTATGACTAACTACGGCAATATTTCCATCTGTATAAGATTTCAAAATGGAAAATATAAAATTAACTCGTTGTTGAACATCCGTTAAACTCTCTCCTCCTGGCATAGGTATACGAGTTTGGTTTATACTCCTCCACTCCTTCATAAAATCAGGGAACCTTTTTGCAACATCAGACAAGTGCATTCCTTCCGTTTCTCCCACATCCATTTCGACAAGAGAACTCAGATATTCTGGAACCAGATCTCCTTGCTGCGCCAAAAGATCTGCCAAATAACCTGCACGTCGTGCAGGACTTGTATAGATTGCAGTGAACTTAATTGTCTTTAAATAATCAACTGCTAGCATACTTTGTCTTCGTCCCATTTCTGTGAGTGGGATATCCGCACGCCCAAGGCCAACGTTATCTCGATTGTAAGATGTTTCACCATGCCTAATTAAGTACACCTTCGTCACTATAAATATCTTCCTTTTTGTCTCCAGATACGATTTGCAGTAGACAACTCATCAAGAACAAATCCTGTACGACAATATTTCACTGCCTCAACAACAGGAAATAATGCATTCACAATTTGCTCAGGTCTTACTGTTAAATCCGAAGATGCCTCCAATGAAACCTGAAACTCAGGTTGCTCAACATCACTTGAAAAACCAAATAGGCGCAGATTGCTCACTACCTGTTTTAAATCATATTCTTTTGGCTTTCTATTATCTCGAATTTCCTTCCACGGAATGGAGTTTTTCTCGGAGAAAAAATCTATTGCCGACTGGATTTCTTGCCTAGTCTTGGATGGGATACAAATACGATAGTTAGCACGTTTCACAAGAGTGGGTAGTGGAGGCAAACTCATACCAACCTCAAATACCGAAATATAATCGAGATCCAAAAGACTTTGCTTTTGAATTCTTTCTGTGAAATCTTTCAATGTTATATTTTTCTTTAATAGCACATCTAATAATTCGTTCTCACCGATAAACCCAAGGGGCAATGGTGCAGCAAAAGTGAGTTTCGGATGTGGAGTAAAACCTTCAGAGTACTTAATGGGGATCTCTGCACGTTTTAAAGAACGCTCCCAGTATCTAAGTACATCTAAGTGAGAAATGAAACGCATTCGCTCACCTTTTCGAAAAACAATTCTCAAACGTTGGACAGCTACATCACTGGACACTATCTGCAACCATCTTTGCAGCAGCTGTATGTGGATCAAGCGCCCTCTTTGCAACTTCATCGACTAATGCTTCAATTTTAGATTCTGACGATCCTGTTCGAACATGCTCCAAAAGCATACGTTGCGCAATAGAGAGAATTTGATGTCTTGCATCATCTTTTCTACGTATTTGCAACATTCCCGAAGAGTCTAAGTAGGCTCGATGATTATCAACGGCATCTGCTAACTCAATCATTCCTTCTCCGCGAGTCGCGATTGTACTTAATAATGGAACTTCATATTCAGCAGGAGGAGCCAATGAAAGCAACGCTTTTAATTGACTAGCTAACATATCCGCGCCAGGTAAATCACTTTTATTTACAACAAGTATATCTGCCACCTCAATTATACCCGCTTTCATTGCTTGAATATCATCACCTGTGCCAGGGTTATTTACTAAAATAGTCGTTAACGCTGAACCAGCAATTTCAACCTCATCCTGCCCTGCACCGACTGTCTCAACCAATATGTATTCAAATCCGAAAGCATCCATAGCTGCAATTACATCATCAATTGTCGGTGCTAAACCACCTAATGTTCCTCGACTTGCCATGCTTCTAACAAAAACACCCGGATCTAGAATTAGACTTTGCATTCGTATTCGATCACCTAATATTGCACCTTGCGAAAAAGGACTTGAAGGATCAACCGCAACTATGCCTACTTTAAAGTCTCTTCTTCGATATTCTGCAGCAAGTGCACCGGTTAGAGTACTTTTCCCTGAGCCAGCCCCTCCAGTTATTCCAATCGTATGAGCATTCCCTGAGCGCGGATACAATTCCCGCATATACTCTCTACCTGTAGGATTACCACTCTCAATTCGGGATAAAACACGCGCTAAAGCACGACGATCACCTTCGAAAAAACGCTCAGTAATATCCTTCACTTAAAAACCGTTGCCATTACTTGTCAACCGAAACCGCCTGATGAACAAAATTTACGATATCTTGCGTATTAGTACCTGGTCGAAAAATTCCTGTAAAACCCATCTTCGTAAGTGCTTCCGTGTCTTCTTCAGGGATAATACCTCCACAAAATAATGTTACATCATCAAGGCCACGCTCATTGATCTGTTCAACAATGCGGGGGAAAAGTTCAAGGTGAGCACCTGAAAGAATGCTAAGCCCAATAACGTCCACATCCTCTTGTAATGCAGCTTCTGCAATCATCTCAGGAGTTTGTCTTATTCCTGTATAAATAACCTCGCAACCCCCATCACGAAGTGCACGTGCAACTATCTTTGCACCACGATCATGACCATCAAGACCTGGCTTAGCAATAAGCACACGTACTTTAGGTTGAGTACTTTTTTCTGCTGACATTAGGACTCCTTTTCCACCATCAATTGCATATTAATCCCATTCGTGAATTTAGGGTGGACAAAAGCAACTCCACCAACAGGATCACTAACACGAATGTCCTCAGAACGTAGCTTATCTACTACCTTGTCTATTTCATCAACAACAAACGACAGCAAAAAAACACCTTCACCATGTTCGCTCGAAAACTTAGCAACTGGCCCCTGTTCAACCAGGGGAACAATTAATTCCAGTGCACTACCCGCTACATTTATAAAGCTATTTTTTATACCTAATGCTTCATTCTCACCACCTCGATTATTATCTAAAGCGAACCCAAAATGCTCAGTAAAGGTTTTTTCAGCTAGTAAAATATCACTCACCACTATACCTGTATGATCTACTGACTTTATAAGTGCATCTGTATTAGGAAAAATAGTCGGTTTCTCTAGGGGCTCAGCATATTCGATCAGTACACCATGGTTAGACTTCGGGTGTAAAAATCCTATTAAACCAGCCAATCCATTCCTTGGAGTTTCATCTATCAGCTGAATTTCCTTATCGGCTGCAAGTCTTAAATCTTTTGCAACATCAGTTGAATTAAAACAAACATGATGAAAGCCTTCTCCACGAGTCTCTAAAAATTTCGCGATTCCAGTACCCTCGGCCACGGGTTGTAGTAACTCAATCTCAGCATCTCCACCTATAGGGAGAAGAACTCCGCGAACACCTTGCTCCTCAATGACTTTATCTACGCTAACCGGTAGTCCTAAAACATCTTTATAAAAAACAAGTGCGTCATCAATATTACGTACAACGATCCCATAGTGATGAATATGAGTAAGCATAGTGGTCCTTTATATCAAAAATACAAAGGTTGAGAATAGCGGATTAAACGGCTTCAGGCGATCTACACCAAATTACGGTGATTTAGGTTCGTTTTTCAATGGGAGAACCTAACCCCGCTAGGTAAGCAGCGATTGGGCGCCAATGATCACGATCATGTAAAGATACTGCACTTACCAAATTACGCTCAACCGCACCATCCGCACCAAGTTGATCATCACTAAGTAAGTTAATTTCCAACATTAATTTATGTCGTCCATCATTCAACTCTGCCAATATTTCCCAAAAAACATCCTGTCGTCTTCTTAAAACATTCTTCTTATTTAATTCATCAACTTCCTCAGTTGTTTGTTTTAAAAAAGATATTTTATTTTCTTCACGCAAAACAGTAAGTTGTTCAGTTTTTTGGGTTTCCCAAAAAACAACATGTCCAATTATATCCTTCAAAGACCATCCGCCGACAATAGGAATCTCAATATCTCGAATTCGACATGTTTCGATATTTCTTAACAATTGGGCACGGTCTTTTTCTAGTTGGCCGATCAGCCTACGTCTTTCATCTGAATATGTCCTAGTATCATTCTCAACCATGCGAATTACACTACAACTATTTCCTGATATTCACCCCAAACACGTCGTAGTGCGTGACTTATTTCTCCTAATGTTGCTCGTGCTTCCACGCACTCAACAATAAGAGGAATAAGATTAACTGTTCCCGCTGCGCCATGTTCGAGTTGTTTTATAGTAATTTCGACAGCATCATTGTCACGAGATTCACGTAATTTTTCTAATTTTTTAGCTTGTTCCTGTCCTATAGAAGGATCTACGCGCAAAAGTTCCGGTGCCGGTTCATTTTCAACTTTAAAATCATTCACCCCAACTATTACGCGGTCATTTGATTCTATCTCACGTTGGTAACGATACGATGCTTCTTGAATTTCACGTTGTTGAAAACCTTGCTGTAGCGCAGAAGGTGCGCCACCCATTGCTTCAATTGTTTTTAGATATTCGAGTGCCTCAGCCTCTAAGCGATCGGTATGAGCCTCAATAACATACGATCCACCTAACGGATCAATTACATCACTAACACCACTTTCATGAGCGATTACCTGTTGTGTACGTAACGCAATTTGAACAGCTCTTTCAGTTGGCAGACTTAAGGCTTCATCCATGGAATTAGTATGCAAGGATTGAGTTCCACCTAATACAGCAGCTAATGCCTGCAAAGTCGTTCTTACAATATTATTTTCCGGCTGTTGAGCAGTAAGTGTTGCCCCACCAGTTTGAGTATGAAATCGCATCATCATAGAACGCTCACTTTTAGCTTCAAACCGTTCCTTCATAATTTGAGCCCAAAGTTTTCGAGCTGCTCGAAATTTTGCAACTTCTTCAAGTAGATTACTGTGACAAGCAAAAAAGAATGACAGACGGCCAGCAAAAACATCAACATCTAATCCTGCTTTTACCGCAGCATCTACATAAGCAATCCCATTAGCCAAAGTAAAGGCAATCTCTTGTGCAGCAGTACTACCAGCCTCTCTCATATGATATCCAGATATAGAAATCGTATTCCATCGAGGAACAGACTCAGAGCAATATTGAAACGTATCAGTAATTAAGCGCATGCTTGGCTCGGGAGGAAATATCCACGTTCCTCGTGTAATATATTCCTTCAAAATATCATTTTGTACAGTACCTCCTACTTTATCGGGAAGAACACCTTGCTCTTTTCCCACAGCGATATAAAACGCCAACAAAGTAGCTGCAGTAGAATTAATAGTCATCGATGTGGTCACACGATCCAAGGGAATCGCATCGAATAAAATACGCATATCTTCAATGGAATCGATTGCTACGCCAACCTTACCTACTTCGCCGGCAGCCATAGGATCATCCGAGTCATAACCAATTTGTGTAGGTAAATCAAAAGCAACAGAAAGACCAGTCTGTCCCTGGTCTAAAAGATAACGGTATCGTTGATTGGATTCTTCAGCTGTTCCAAATCCAGCATATTGTCGCATTGTCCAAAAACGACCACGGTACATAGTAGGTTGAACGCCTCGAGTAAATGGATACTCACCAGGGAAATTACTTACAGTATCTCCACTCGTAAGATCTTCAGACGTATATAAAGGGTCAAGAACTACATCCCCAGTCGTGCGAAAATCATCTGCACGTTCTGGGTTTCGCTCTACAGCCTTCTTGTATGTTTCAGCGAGCCACTCGCCCTTCGAATTACTTGTCATAGGAATTACAGCTAACCGAGCTAGTATATGACCCTATGAAGCCCCCAGCAAACTCATGATGGAAACTAGAGTGGAGTCCACCAGGAAGTTTCATCATCTAGACCAGCATTTTTACCTATGAACAATGTCGTAATAAATCCACAAGCAGTAACCCCAGCTGCAACTAAAAATATAAGTTGGAAAGACGAAACGCCAAAATTGGGAATAGAAGCTACCGCGACACTGAGGCTCGAGTCTGTAGCTTCAGCAAGCAGTTGATTTAGAAAACGATCAATAAACAAAGACCCTACAACTGCAGCACCAATAACCATTCCTATTATACGGCTTAAATTTAACCATCCAGCCGCAGTAGCACGTTCTGAATCTGATACCGCCTGAAGTACAGCCGATCCCAACGGAGCTATAATCAACCCGAACCCAAAACCACCAAGTACCAGCGGCAAAGTACGGGTAAATTCATTGATCTCTATATCCCAACCAGCAAGGCCAAGAAACCCAACGCAACCCAACAACATGCCAGCCGAAGCCGTTATGCGAAGGCCAATACGTTGAGCAATCCAGCCACCGGTAACTGCACCTATCGGAGTAGCAGCAACAAAACGCATTAACACAAGCCCTCCATCCAAAGCGGTAGATGAATTTTGATCCGAAAAATCTCCAACCAATAAGAAGATAAAAAATGGAATTGCATACAAAGCGACAATTAATCCAAAACCTGAAAAGAAAGTGGCCAAAAAAGAAGTCCACACAGCACGTAAACGGAACATAGTAAGTCTGACAAGTGGTTCGGCGACACGATTTTCCCACCAGACAAATAAACAAACTAGCATCAAGGAGATCCCGTACAGCGATCCTGTGATCCAATGTGGACGGCGATCCAAACTATTATCAGCAATAGTAAAGACCAAAAGGGTAAGTATAGAGACTATTAAGGCTGCGCCTATCCAATCCACACGAGCCTTAATTTGTGTGGACCGATCACGAATAAGGAAAAAAGACACCAACAGTATAGGAAAGGTCATTGGTATATTTAGCCAAAACACCCATTGCCACGAGAGCAATTCGGTAATGCCACCACCCCAGACAGGACCAAGTAACGCACCTATCGCTGATGCTGCCGCAATTAAACCAAGCCCTAAAGTTCTTCGGTTTACAGGAAGAATACCCACTACTATCGCCATAGCAGCAGGGACAACAGCACCTCCCCCAATAGCCTGCACAACACGTGCCAAAAGTAAGGGCACTAGGTCAGTAGATAATGCAACAAAAGCACTTCCGGCCATAAAAATAACCAAAGCGAAGGTAAACACACGCTCATAGCCATATATATCTGCCAGCCTCCCTGCAATAGGCATCGTTACGACAAACCCGATTAAATATGCATTTATAATCCACAATGCTTCATGCACATTTGTAATTTCGATACCTATGTCAGGAACCATTGCAGGCAAAATCGTTACAACAGAAGTTTGATCATCTGCCGCAAAAAAAACACCTAAAGCCACAGTAATTAAAATGAGCAGGTCTCGTCTGCTCAAAACATTCATAAGATATGCTCTATGCCGTTCTTTTTATACACAGTTTTTTGTACGGATTTACTAATCAGGAGCTTTCACTTCGAAAGGCACATCAAAATCCCAGAAGGTAATACGTCTCACAATATTATCCGCATCTAAGGCCACTAGAGGGCCATCCATTTGAAGCTGAACTATACGGTCATCCGATTTACGCAACCAAATAGATACTGCAACATCTCCGGCTTTTAGATCCGAATCAGAAGGAATACCCC
>CAWVTC010000087.1:0-7481 GCA_963933025.1 uncultured Dehalococcoidia bacterium
CCGTCAGGGCTTTTGAGAACGGTGTGTGGGTAGCTGCCGCAGATAAATGGGGAACAGAAAACGAGTCTATTATTTATGCAGGGCGTTCTTGCATAATCAACCCAGCCGGAGAAAAAGTAGCGATCGCCCCAACTGAGGGAAATATCGTTTTGACTTACGAATTTGAAGCAGGAATCCTCGAGTTACCTGTCCATCGAAAACCAGAACTTTACGAACTACTTACAACTACATGGGAGGATTCCGCTTCAAGGATTTTGGCTGAACAACCAATTGTCCCAGACAAGGAAAACTATCGGATTGGCATTGCTGAACTGGAAGATGGTTGGCTAGATTTTAATAAACTTGGAAAATATTTTGGAAAATTACGTGAACAAGATTGTGACATTGTCTTATTTGCAGGCTTACAAGCTCACGAAGGCTGGGAACCTCTATTGTCCGAACTAAGTGAACTTGTACAACAGCTAGGTGGCGCACTTTCTTTTGCTGTTCAAAGTAAAGGCTGCACATCACTCGAATCCTCAGTATTTATTTCAGAAGAAGGAACCTTCATCCATAAAGCCACACACGGGAGGGGGGGGGCAGATGGAAAAAATAACGCGCCCGTAATACCAACTCCAATCGGAAATATAGGACTTTTAAGTGGTGATGAAGCACTAGTCCCAGAATTAGCACGCATGCTCACACTAAACGGAGCTGAATTCCTCCTATGGTCTACTTTTGAATCCCATCCGATGAATTCCAAATTGGCCCAAGCACGTAGTGATGAAAATCGTGTCTATACGATAGGGAAATGGCAAGGGGGTGGCATTATTACATCGCCAACTGGCCAACCCGTGATAGAAGCCCCAAACAACACTGCCATGGCCGCACAAGTGAACAAAAGCCTTACAAGATGGAAAGATATGGCTCCAGGTACTCACCCCTTACGAAATCGTACTTCGTCGATGCTAGAAGCCTTAATTTAAATTAACGAGGCTTCAGCAACTCCACAGCAAGGTCAACTGGTAATTTACTTCTTACTAATGAGAGTTTTTGTTTTTCCTCTGGGCGAGAACCTACTTCGGATAAAAAAGCATCCACTGTCTCCAAAAATTCCCATTCCCTCTCAGTCTTATAATTCATTGGGATAACAATTTTACACTCTAATCTCTGCGCAAAATCCCATGCTTCCCTAGCTTCAAGTGAACCCCCCGCGCCAACCGGTATTAACAAAATATCGGAATCAACAACAACCTCGGTAATAGCATCTATTGGCACACTATCAGGCAAACCTAAATGCGTAACCTTCATACCATCAAGCTCAAAAGTGAAAACTATCGTATTCCCACCCTCTTTGAGTGCACATGGCGTCGCTGTCACTAAAATACCTTGAATTTCATACTCACCGGGTGAATCTAGTACCTTCGGCTCACCTTGCACACCATCAGTAAACCCGATGCTAGGTAAGTCTTTCCGTGAAAGAGTTATTATATTTGCTTCGACTTTTGCAGGACCATATCCGCTTTCAGGACCCAGAGGGTCAGTTACGATATCTCCTTGCTTACTCTGCAATCTAAAAGAGCTACGTCCCAGCCACGTTATTTCCATAATAATTTCCCCATAGATTCAAAAAGCCAGTAACAACTATCTTAACGAAATGTTTGTAAGGAGCTTCTATTAGTAACGTTGTAATACACAAGCTATGGCAGTTCCCCCAAGTCCCAATGAGGAAACAAGTACACAATCTAGATTTTCTGGTCGATGCTCACGAACAAAAGCAAGATCAGCTCCTTCAATAGGGGTTTTTAAACCAGCTATTGGTAACACTTCACCGAGCCTCATCTCTTCTAAGGCAATCGCTAAACCTAATAAACCCGAAGCTGCAAAAGTTTGCCCAAAAGCTCCGGCCACAGCGGTGACTGTTGCATAATATGCATGTCTACCAAACGTACGCATTAAACCATCTGCTTCTGCAAAATCTCTATCTGATCGTCCGTCAGCCGAGGCAACAATATGGTCCACTTGGTTTTGAAGATAGCCTGCATTACCAAGAGCTTCCTGAATAGAACGGCCAGCCTCGTTACTGCTTGGTATCTGAAGTGGTTCCACGGTTGGGTCAAAGACCTCACCTAAACCAGCAACCTTAGCTTTTACGATAGCACCACGAGCTTCTGCAAAATCTTTCTTCTCCAGAATTATGCTGACGGCTGCCTCTCCAGGAATACAACCCGATGAATTCTTTTCAAAAGGGACACTAATAGTAGACGCGAGTGCATTTTGTTCAGCAAGGTGTGCAACTATCGCTGGCTGCAATGTTTGTGTTGCAGTCACAATTACAACATCTACACTATCGGTCTGTAAAAACCTATCAGCCGCTGAAAAAGCTGCGAGACCACTTGCTTCATTTCCTGTATTAGATACCACTGGGCCACGAATACGCAAAACATTTCCAATCAACTGTCCATAAGGTGAAAATAAGACAGATTGGCCAGGAGCTCGATATGCAAGGCCATCACAAACACCAAACCGTCGCGCATCTCCCCCCCCACTTGATAAATTAGCGTCTTTTAATGCCTGAAACGTAGCATCTAATGCCATCATCGATGGTCTGTCTAAAAAATGGACAATATTCTTCGGGATTTCCTCATTCGGCTTGTAATCATCTGGCAACAAGGCCCCTCTAAAAGAAGGAGACTCTTCAGTACCATCCAATTTACGCCCTAAGCTCTGCCCTGACTTTAAGGCAGTCCAAGCACGTTGCATACCACTACCCGCAGCAGTAACAAGGCCACAACCCGTTATAACTGAATGGCTACTCACCATCTCCTCAGAGGTCTTGACCTGGAGGAAGAAGAGAATCTTTTTGTTGTTTCGCCAGTTTTAGTCAAGGTCATCCAAAAATTCATCATTTTCATGACGTCTTCTCAAACCTAACGCAACAGCAATCCCGATAACCAAAATTGCAATAAAGGCCATTAGCCGCTTCATTGTAATCACCGTCCTCTTAGGCAATAGTATTGCTATATATTAGCGCTCTTGAGAAAGAAACTCACTCATAAAAAAATAAAGGCGAACGCCTTGTAGTTAAATTGCGACTACAAATAGCTAATTTATTAAATAAAAAAGAATCTAAACAGTGCGCACTAAGCAAAAAGATCGTACATTAGCCTTGCTATGGCGGATGTGACAAACGCAGCTAACATTAACAAGCCCACAATAAGCAAGCTTCCGCTGACTGTGCTAGATGACGAGGGCGAAGCTCTTTCCGAATGCGATAGTTGTGGATTACACTACCGCCCATCTAAGTCAACCAGCTCTCTGAGACTTACGTATTGTGGATTTCTCTGCGAAATCGGTGACTTAGGATTCAGCATAGATGGTCTTGAATCAATGGAAATTACCGCAGTAACAGACAGCGTGTCAGACGTTGTTGCGAGCGAAGATAGCTCTGTCGATGTCAGTGCAGAAACAGACCCTGTTCCTTCGGCAAGTACAAGTACAAGTACTTAAAAGTTCTAGCCCCCTAATATGAACGCCTACAATATCACTATCATTGGTGGATCCGGAATTGTTGCTCAGGAATTTCTCAAAATTCTAGAAGAACGCGATATCCCAACAGGTAGAATAAGACTTCTTGCAACGCACCGTAGCGCTGGATCTGTAGTTCACTTTCGCGACCAAAAAATTATTGTGGAAGAAACAACCCCCGACATTCTTGATAAAAACGATGAGATTGTTTTCCTTACAGCTACATCAGATCTATCTCTCCAAATTGCACCAATTGCAAAAGGTCACGGTAGTTTTGTAGTGGATGACTCAAGTGCATATCGTATGGATCCGTCTGTCCCTTTGGTAATACCCGAGGTAAATGCTACTGATCTTGAATGGCATCAGGGCATCATAAGTCAACCCAACTGCACGACCACACCTCTCGTATTAGCCCTAGCACCAATCCATGCAACAAATCCCCTGCAACATATAGTAGTTAGCACCTATCAGGCATTGGCAGGGGCAGGAGGTAAAGCTATAGAAGGGTTACGGAGTGAAACAAAGGCCGCGCTAGCAGGAAAATCTGAACCTTCAGGAGTACAGCCTCGTGAAATAGCTTTTAATGCAATTCCGCAAGTAGATGTCTTCACAGAAAATGGATCGACTAAAGAAGAACTCAAAATGTTAAATGAAACCAGAAAAATTTTAAATTCTCCTGACATTGCGCTGAGCGCAACATGTGTTCGTATCCCTACTTTTTTTGGACACGCATTATCTATTTGGGCAAAATTTAAAAACCCTATAAACCCATTAGTAGCACGTCAGCAAATTGAAGCTATGCCAGGAATTACTATTCTCGATGAACCAGAAACAGGCGTTTACCCTACTCCCTTAGACTGCGTTGGTATTGATGATGTACTAGTTGGGCGTATTCGATCCGGCAATTCAAAACATGAGCTTATGCTTTGGGCTGTAACCGATAGTATTCGTAAAGGTGCGGCAACAAACGTACTACAAATAATTCAAGAAGCTGCAAAAAGGAATTTAATTCGCAAGTCCTAGTTACCCCTTTCGCAACACAAAGGTACACTTCAAATATGGCAAACCTTCAACTTCAAGACATTGTGCTTCATTATGAGGAAACTGGTACTGGACAGCCACTACTTCTTATTTCTGGATTGGGTGGCGATTCACAATCATGGGCACAGCATATTTCAGATTTATCCAAAAACCATCGAGTTGTCTCATTTGATAGCCGAGGTTCCGGAAGAACAAGTGCGCCTGACCGACCTTACACCATTGCCCAAATGGCAAATGATGCGTCGCAGCTTTTAGAGCATTTAAATATCCCAACGACACATATCTTGTCCTTTAGCCTGCTAGGCGGAGCCATAGCCCTGCAGTTAGCCTTACAGGATGCGAGTCATATTGATCGAATCGCAATCATTGCATCCGCAGGAAATCTTGATAACTTCTCAAGGTCAATTTTGAATTCTTGGGTATCATCGCGACGTTCTAATCTGAGTCGAGAAGCACTTGTACGGCTATCCGCACCCTTTTTATACAGTCGCTCTTTCTTAAACGATGAAACTCAACTTGAATCAATGGTACTCAGTACTGCTCTAAATCAGTTTGAGCAATCCGATCATGCATTTATCAGACAAACTGAAGCAATCCTCAATTGGCAACCATCTAAAAATCTGACTACAATTCCGAATCCAGTTTTGCTACTCAATGGTAATGAAGATCAACTAGTTACACCGGAACAAACCAATGAACTGGCAAAATCTTTACCAAACTGCACAACAAAACAACTAGCAGGTGGACATGCTGGCCTTTTTGAATTACCAGATATATACAGAACAGCAATTTTAGAATTTTTTAATGCACCGACTGCAACAGCATCATGAATAGCCCTTATTCAAAAAAAAGACCTCTCGCATTCTTCGCTTGAATTATGACTCCCAGCAAACCCAGCAACTTCGTAATCTTACCAATTCTGGGCATGGTCTCTTTAGCATTAATCACTATGCAGGTTTTTTTATTTCTGATGGGCTTTATAAGATCTTTTTTAGGACTCCTTCAAATTGGATTACAAACACCCTTCAAGGGATTTGGCTGGGCCCGAGAGCAAAGGAACCTTCAACGACAAACACATTGGGGAATAATCAAAACTTTAATTTTTGCAAGAAAAGAAACCTTTAACAATTATCCAAAGCCCATAAATAACACTGTTCGCGAAATTAATTTACGTGTTCGCAAAACAAATAAGAAATCTTGAAAAAATATGAGTACAACAGTGGTAGCTTGTCTCTTACGGAAAACAGAAGTGTCAGCTGGCGATTATAATGAAGTATTAATTATTCAAGCAGAAAATGGTTCATTCTATTATCCACAAACTTTTATTAAACCTGATGAAAACCCTATCGACACAGCAACACGTGCACTTTTTGAGGCTTCCGGATTAACATCAATTTCTTGGGAAAAAATAGGGGAAGACCTTGCATATATCTGCTTAATTAGCAAAACAGATATTGTTTTACCGGATAAATGGCGCGTGACCATTGACAACAAGATGACGGAATTAGTATGGGCTCCGATACAGCAAACCGATAATCTAATGGAAGAACAATTTTTCGTTAAAAATTTACTTCTTCAGTGGCAAAGGTCAGGCAAAACACCTTGAAAAGATTATGTACGATAAACTAAATTGAAAACGAAGCAGCAGAAACTAGGCAAAGCATGAACACCCTCAAAACAACTGTATTACTCACAGCACTAACAGTACTCCTTGTAGGAATTGGATATTTTGTTGGAGGAATAAGCGGAATGGTCGTCTTTTTTGTTTTAGCAGCCGTCATGAACATATCCGCCTATTGGTTTAGCGATCGTATTGCTTTACGTATGGCTGGAGCGCGCGAAGTAAGCGAGGCGCAAGAACCTCAACTTTTTAAAATGGTGGCAGAAGTGGCCGCTCGGGCCCAGATGCCTATGCCCAAACTTTTCTTAATTGAAACAACAACACCAAATGCCTTCGCTACAGGACGTAGCCCAGAAAAAGGTGTTGTTGCCGTTACTACAGGAATTCGACGCCTACTCAATGAAAATGAGCTGAAGGCAGTAATTGGTCACGAAATAGGACATGTGAAGAATAGGGATACTCTAACAAGTTCTATTGCAGCAACAATTGCAGGAGCAATTTCAATGATCTCATTTATGTTGCTGTGGTTTGGGGGAGGACGCAGCCGTCAAGGGGCACTGTTATCTATCCTCATTATGATTCTCGCCCCAATTGCTGCATCTATAATTCAATTTGCAATAAGCCGAACGCGGGAGTTTGCAGCAGATGAATTTGGAGCTAATTTAATGCGCGACCCGGAATCCCTAGCCACAGCCTTGTTAAAACTTGAACAAGGTATTCAATATGCACCAATGAAGGACACGCCCCAACAAGAGGCTATTGCTGCACTTTACATAGTCCACCCCTTTAAAGGTGGTGGTATGGGTAAATTATTTAGCACACACCCCCCAACAAAAGAACGTGTAAAAAGATTACGTAAAATGACCTTTGCCGCAAAGCCTTACCAAAGATATACCGCACGCTAATTACTCTGCACACATAGCGCTTATTTGATGGCTAAAGTATCGTGTAATCATAGTTATCATGTGCCTTCGTAGCTCAGCTGGAAGAGCAACGCATTTGTAATGCGTAGGTCGTCGGTTCGAATCCGACCGAAGGCTCAGAGACAAATGGATGGGTGGCCGAGTGGTTAAAGGCAGCAGACTGTAAATCTGCCGCGCTATGCGCTACGCAGGTTCGAATCCTGCCCCATCCACCAATGACTAGTGCTCGCTCGCTAGCAAGGACTCCGCTAGGATGATAGGCTAGCGCCCTCATAGCTCAGTCGGTAGAGCGCGTTCTTGGTAAGAACGAGGTCTCCAGTTCAAATCTGGATGAGGGCTCCAGCATAGTAAACACCGTTATAAACGGAGGTAGAAAATGGCAAAAGATA
>CAWVTC010000088.1:0-7421 GCA_963933025.1 uncultured Dehalococcoidia bacterium
ATGTCGCGAGTTCGACCCTCGTCTCCCGCTCCAACTTTTTGTTTCTATCCAGTAAGGTTTGCTCTAGCTACTTTAAAGACGTACTATTTATCATATATTTTTAATAATTCTAAAACTATGTGGGGTAAAACTATGAGTGAAAATTATTGGCAGAGGTTACGCCAGGGGCGTTTAAACCGACGTCGTTTCTTGGCAGGTACAGGTATAGCAGCTGCTGGTACTGCAGCAATACTTGCAGGTTGTAGTGATGATGATGCTGATTCTTCAGCAGCACCAGCAGCTACAAAAGCAGCAGCTACAAAAGCAGCAGGAGCATCAGCTACAGAAGCAGCAGCAGCTACGGCAGCAGCTACGGCAGCAGCTACAGCGGTAAAAGAAGATCGTTCCCGATATGGCGGAACTCTTCGACTTTGGAAAGATCAGGAAGATGTTGGTTTAGATCCAGCAGTTTTTCATGGTCCTAATAATGAAGTAATTAATTATTGCTTTACAAATGGCTTGACTTATCAAGTGACAAAAGATGAATTCGGCATGGATGGTCTAGCAGGGATGGAGCAGGTTGATGCAACAACAACTGTGTGGACACTGAGGGAGGGAATGACCTTCACTAATGGTGATCCAGTTACTGCTGAAGACTATGCTTATTCAATCCGGCGTGTGAAGCACATTTATGATGAGCGACAGTCTCACGCAACTGGAAACCTGTTCAATTACATGGACACAGTAGAAGCGGTTGACGAATACACAGTCAAAGAAACTTATACTGTTCCTGTTCCAAATCCACCTTTACATAGGTGGCGTCAGTACTTCGGCATGGTTAACCAAGCTGTTGTTGAGGCACAGCCTTTACCTGAAGGTTCTACATTGCATGATGGTCAAAATTATCCTGATGGCATGTCCGGTGGGGCATACGTTTTAGATAAAAGAGATGCAACAGGCACTACGCTGCAGGTTAATCCTAATTATTTCCGTCACGAAAATCCTGGACCAACTTCCAGCTTTAATGTTGATCGTCCGTATATTGACACTATTGACACGCGTATCTTGGCTGATGCGGCTTCCAGAAAAGCAGCATTCATAGCTGGTGAGCTGGATGTCTATGGAACTATGGACTATTTCGATGCTGAAGAGCTTGGTGCATACGACCATGTGAATATTATGGAAGCTCCTACTGCAGCTGTAGCAATCTACGGCTTTGATAACGAGCAGTTCTATGATAACCGTGCACGCCGTGCTATTCGCGCTGCAATTGATTTTGATGCATTCCGTGCAAGCTTCTGGCCAAACGGTTCAAATCTTCAAGCTCCAATCGATATTCGTATCGCGGCATATCAAGGTTTAACCCAAGAAGATCTTGCAAAATGGTATGTACATGATGCTGCCGATGCGAGAAAACTCTGGGAAGCATATGTAAATGATGCAGATCCAGATGATGTGATGACTGAAGTTGTTTTCCTTGCAATCGCAGAAAGCGGCGGAGTTCCAATCGCAGAATACGGTGTTCAAGCTATTAAAAGTGTTTTGGGTATTGATTCCGCAGTTGAGACTAATGACTTTGCAACTTGGGCAGCTCGTGCAAATGCGCGTGCTGAAGGTACCGGCCTCAAAGATTATCAGATTCTAATGTCTGGTGATGGTAAGGGCGGAGGAACCTCTGGTGACCCGAACGATAGTAACCTGCAGTGGTATAATCCTGCTTTCTATGGTGGATTTGCCTTTAACGTTCACAACCCAGATGGACCTGCTGGAGGAATACACTCCAAGCACCAAGAAAACAAAGATGACTCTGCAGTTATCACAGACTTCTATGAACGACAGGCTGTTGAATTCGATTCGGAAGCGCGTAAGCAAATCCTTACCGAAATGCAGACATACATCCTTGATAAGGCTTATCTTGGAATTCAAATGCCAGCACAGGCGAACTCATTACTCGGTGTACACCGAAGGGTTCAAAATGTGCCAGCAGGCGACTTCCTCAATAGTTACAGCATGCGTCATCAGACCATGTGGATTGACGATAGTCTTAGCTAGGCTCTGTTTTAGGGTTTTAGATCAAGAACTCCTTCTTAACAGAAGGGGTTCTTTTTTGTTTTCTTTTGTAAACGTAACAACCTCAGGAAAAAAAGACCTACCCGAGCTGTTTTTGGTTCACTTGTTTTGGGATTACTCCAGTTACTTTCCCGAATCGTAAAGATAGTATTTGAGTCGACTCAAACCAGTGGAAATACTGGAACACAAATACCACCAATCAATTCAGGGCAACCCTCTCAGATTCCCGAGTACGTTTTGGAAAGAGAATTTGATGTAATGCTGGACAGGTTTGCGAAGAGTGAGTTTGCCGGCCAATTCAATTCGAGTCTCATGTTGCAGAGAGGTGAGAAATTAATCCTCGATATTCCTGGGGTTTCCTATTGTGAGGAGCAAACCGTTAAAACGAAGGGTAGTTATAAGGGTTTGCTGTGCGGGTCATGCGAGGTGTGTCGTATCGATTTGGCGGCTTTGAAGGGGCTCCCGTTCAGGAAGTAGTTGAACTCGACACCGGAAACTTCATCCTGACAAACAATCGACTTATTTTTTCAGGTTCCACTGATTCCGTGGAGTACCCGCTCTCGAAAATCGTAACGATTGAACCTCTTGAGGACGGAATATTAGTTAATCGTTACGGGAAGCGAAAGATGGAATATTTTCTTGGAACTACTCAACTGTCTTCCACATTGACGATACACCCTGACGAGGGGGAAACGTTTGAGGCTGACTCTGTAGAATATCCATTTACTGGTATTGAAGTGCGTAAGCTTGTGCAACTTCTTATCCAGGGAGAAGACTAACTTTTCAGGAACCTTTGCTGTTTCGTTTTAAGCACTCTCAGCTCGAGAAACTGTTTACCCTTTAGTGTTTTACACTTGCGGATGCTAGGAATCCTGAAGAACACCTACTAAAACCAGAACAATTATGATTACTGAAAAAACTGATGGTCCCCCTATATAGAGAAGCCAGCCAGCTTTAGATTCCGGCAAATTCACGGGGATCCCATGCCAGTAGTGTGTCTTTATTTTCAGGTTGGGTAATTTCATATTCTTACCTAACAGAAATTAATGGATACAAAGCTTTTGTTGCATCGCTTTTAACAAACTAACGCAGTAGAGGAAGAGTGCCTATATACGACCGCGTAATCTTGGGTCTAAAGTATCTCGTAATGAATCACCTAAAATATTGAAAGCGAAAACTGTTAGCGATAATGCAAGGCCTGGGAAGATAGCTAGCCACGGAGCTTTTGAAAAGAATGCACGTGATTGACCACTTAGTTCTGCACCCCATGAAGGAATCTCAATGGGAACACCTACGCCAAGGAAAGAAAGACCAGACTCAGCAATAATTGCTGCAGGTAAAGACGTTGTTGTAAGAACAATGACTAAAGCTGTGATGTTAGGAAGAATATGTCTAAACATCACACGCAAACTCGTTGCTCCTGAGGCTTCTGCTGCTTCTACATAAATAGAAGCGCGCTGTTCCAAGACAGCACCTCGCATAATACGAAAAATACCAGGTATAAATGGAATTGCTATCGCTATAGTCACTAGTAATTCACCAGAAGACATAAAACTTCCCAGATCGGGCAAAGTACCTTTAAGTGAAGCCCTAAATGTAAGTGCCAAGATAATTGCAGGAAACGCTATAAACACATCTGCCAAACGTCCTAGAATAAAATCTAAAAATCCCCCGAAAAAACCTGCTATTAATGCCAAAATCGTGGCTACAGTAATACTAATAAGTACTGTAGCTACACCAACTTTTAGAGAAACACGTCCGCCGTAAAGTACTCGTGACCATAAGTCTCGACCTTGCCGGTTTGTTCCGAAATAATGTTCTGAACTCGGTGCTTTAAGAACATCCGTTGAAAAAGCTGAAGGATCTGTTGTGTTTAAGATTGGCGCAGCAGCAGACATGAAAATTAAGCCACCAATTACAAGGATTGCCAGAAATCCTAGGGGTTCTCGTCTAATAAATCGCAAAATCCTGTTACCTAAACTAGGTTTTTCAGGAATTGCAAACTCTGCGAGTACGCTTGCTAGTGTAGTGTCCTCTGGGCTCTGTCGATCATCACTCATAAATTAATACCTAATCCTTGGATCAACGACTGTGTACAATAAATCAACAACCAAATTAAGAAACACAAACAGTAGTGCAAACATCATTACAGTAGCTAAAACGACTGGGAAATCTGTTCCCATGACAGCTTCCAAAGTAAGTACACCCAGGCCTGGTATAGCAAAAATACGCTCGACTATAACAGAACCACCCAGAACGGCTCCAAGCTGTAGACCAACGATTGTCAATAAGGTTACCAAGGAATTACGTAGTACATGGCGAATTATTACCACACGTTCCGTCAATCCCTTTGCCCGAGCTGTACGAATATAATCTGAGTAAAGTACTTCAAGCATAGAAGAACGTACGATTCTAGCAGTGTATGCAGCACTCCCATAAGCCAATATTGCAGCAGGCCAAATTAAGATACTTAAATTTGCTAATGGGTCATCCCATAAGGTATAGAACTCGCGAGCAAGAGGTGTCCAGCCCCACCACATTGCAGGTAAACAAACTAACAAAGTAGCCGTCCAAAAATTGGGTACAGAGATGCCTAATATGGAAATCATTCTCAAGGTCCAATCTACCCAGGAATTTCTCCTGACAGCTGATAGCGCACCTATCGAAATACCAAGTATCGCAGAAAGTAATACCGTCAGAACACCAAGCTCTATTGTATTTCCAATTCTTTCTTTTATATCGTCAGATACGGGATCACGTGGAGCGCGCAATGATTTCCCAAAGTCCCCCTGTACTGCATTTCCTAGCCATTTCCCATATTGGACATAAAATGGCTTATCTAAACCAAGTTCTTTTTCAAGTGCAGCTATTTGAACAGGATTAATTAGTTGCCCAGAGGTTGCAAAGGCAGCGCTACCTGGTTTTATAAATAAGAGAAGAAAAACAAAAAATGACATTGTTAGTAACATAAAAGGAATGACTAGCAATCGACGGATCATGTATGCCCACATAGTCTCAAATGGTGTTAACCATTACACTCCTTTTTTATGCTCAAGAAAAAAAATTATCACTTATTCTTTGACACTCAGTTGAAGATGCAAATCATTTTCAACTATAACCATACCTTCTATAAGAAGTTTATGATCCACGTACTGCACGCCACCAATCCTGAACATCTGGAGCAAAGTTAGTGTGATATTTCTGTTGTACTTCATTTGCCCCATCGAAAATAGGTTGATAATCAGTGGGAGCCAAATCAGAACAATTACTAACTGCATCCACCCATTCTAGATTAATACTTTCAATCACTTCGCCTAAACCAGAAGCACCTTCATGATGCGGACTTGCTTGGTGTTTCACAAAACCATTGAAGTCATCAAAGGAAAGCAATCCATAATATTGCCCTTCTTCAGCTCCACGAAAAAATTCATAGCGCCTCACATTTTCTTCTTTAGTATGTGTAAGGTTCCAAAGCTCTGCCTCAACTTCTTCAAATCGAGCTTCCATCCCTTTTTTTATCTTGATATGAGCGAGAATTGTTGACATTTTTCCTACTTTCTTGTTACTAACAAACCCAGTACACATCTGCGAACTGGGTTTGTTAAAAGTTAGTTTATGCGCTTTGGTCTAACCACATGCTTTCACGTCGGAAAGCATAAAAGTTAAGCCAGTTGTCAGCACCGAAGTCACGTAAGCGACTACTAAAACCGTAATACGATTTTTGTGGTACAGGTAAAGCTTGATTACACCAATTCTTATCAAGAATCCATGTTTGGATTTCGGTAAGGAGTGCAGCACGCGCTTCCATATCAGTTTCAGCCTGTTGTTTATCCAACATATTAGCTAGCTCTGTCGCTAGTGGGGCTATAGCAGGGTGAGCATCTGGATCTGCATGATGATTAAAGGCATTAAGACCATAACCACGTGGATCGAAATGGATAAGACTGCTATCTTCTGGCAAACCAGTTGTACCACCAGCAAGACCATCACCATACATTAATAGTTCCCAATCTTTCTCAGGACGTACAAGTGCCGCCGCAGCCCATGTACCAACATCAGTAATAGTGATTTCAGGATCAAGGCCGAGGGACTCTTTATAAGTTTGTCCTACGAAATTGGAAATGTCTGTTTGCAATGGTGAGGATGAACTCGCTCGAATATGGAGCTTGTCACCAATTTCAGGAGCAGCAGCTTCCCAAAGTTTTCGAGCTTCAGCAGGGTCATACGTATACCATTTTTGAAGGTCTTGTTGACTTAACTGCTGGAAGCCACCAAGCAAGGTGCTTACAGGTGCCTGGTACATTCCTGCCCCTGCACGAATACTGGCAATAAATGCGGGATAGTTAAAACCCTTCTGCAAGGCCTGGCGTGCACGCTCATCAAATAACTTCAATCCATCCATACCTAAGAAAGAGTTACCTCCAGAAGGTACTTCTTGGATATTAAGTCGATCATTCCCCTCAAATTCTTCAAGCTGCATTGCATCAATGGCTCCATAAACATCCATATCACCAGCTTCCCAAGCGGCACGGACTGCTTCCTTGTCAGGAATAATACGAGTTACAACCTCATCAATATATGGACCACCTTCAACGTAACCATCATCAGCAGGAGAATGCTTCCAGTAATCAGATCGTCGAACTAGCCTTGTCCCTTCTGGATTAGCTTCAGCAATCGTATATGGTCCAGAACCAACACCAAAAGGAGCAGCCTGAATATCTATATAATCACCAGCATTGTTACCATCTGACTCTGCAACAGCTTTGTTAATGAACGAATAGTAATGTCGCGAGCGATGTATAGGAGCACCGGCAGAAGGCTTCGCCCAATGCTCGACTACTGTGTCATTATCAATAGCTTCAAGCCTATCCCAGTATGCAAAACCTGGACGACTAACGTGTGTACCACCAGTAAGATCGTAGATTTCTGATAATCGGTTCCATGAGTAAACAACATCTTCAGCAGTTACTGGATCACCATTATGGAATGTCATCCCTGGACGTACTTTCCAGATCAGCGTCAGGTCATCAGCTTGCTCAAATGAGGTCATTCCATCCATGGAAAATGTGCCTTTTGTTGGCTGATATGCTAAGGCCTGTGTGAATGTCATGTGGGTGATTTCGGTGTTATCCAAGTGATACATTCCAGGATCAAAGCCTGAACCTTCTGAACTTTTGTGATAACGCAACGTGCCACCGTGCTTATTTATTGGTGGTTCAGTTGGGGCAGCAGTCGCAGCCGCAGTGGCAGCAGCAGCTTCAGTTGCCGACGCAGCTTGAGTTGCCGACGCAGCTTGAGTTGCAGCAGCAGTCGCAGCCGCTGCAGCTGGGGCCGCAACTTCATCATCGTCACCACAACCAGCAAGTATTGCC
>CAWVTC010000089.1:0-7402 GCA_963933025.1 uncultured Dehalococcoidia bacterium
GATATAACTTTCATCTCGAGGGCTGATGCAGCACCAATTCTTACAAAGTTCGTTGGCAAAGTTATGTTACCTGCAGCGCCTGTAAAGGCAGCAGACAGAGAAACTTTTGCAGGTGAAGCACCTGTTGGTAAACCTGTAACAGAAATGTCTGTAGAAGTAATGTCCTGATCAGCAGCAGCATCAGCTACAACGAGCTGTGTATACGTTGATGTACCTGTAAGTGCGAAAACTCCACTACCTAGTGTATAGGTAATAGAACCGCCCAAACGGGTGTGGTTCGCATCTTCAATGTGTACAAGGGTAATAGTAGCTACACCGAGAGTTGAAATCGTTGAAAGGGTGATCTTCGAACGAGCGCCTGCATAAGCAGAGTTCGTCGCACCGTTTGTAGTGGTTGCATTAGTATCAGCATTGTCATAGTCGTAGTTGTCTGCGACTTCGTTCAATGTTGTTGCTGGAGCACCCTGCCACTTAATTGTGACAACACCGGATACGTTAATCGAACCGTTGTTACCTGTATCTGTACCAACTGTTACTGATGATGTACGTCGCAGGCCCGTATTCGTAACTACTTCTGTGCGACCATAAGTCATAACACCAGCAGCTGAATAAACGGTTGTAACCGGAACGATGTATTTAGCACCAGTCATACTTGCAAGACCATTAGCAAAAGTCACAGGAACTTCGCCAACAGCAGCAGTTACTGCTGTGTTGTACCAATGCTGGACATTTCCTACGGCTGCAGCCGTAACTTTAATAGACATTGTGGTACCAGTGGTACCGCAGGAAGCGGTCTGACTATCTGCACTAGTAATCGTACAAACTGCCAAAAATGCCCCGGCTTCTGCTTTGTTCTGAGCTCCTGCATAAGCAAAAGATGCAACAAGCAAGGCCATCAGACCAAGCATGAGCGCTATTCGCTTACCGCTAAGAGCAGAACTGAATTCGTTAACCATATTCTCTCCTTCAGAGGTTTTCGTGGATAAGTGCTGTCCTGTCACCAAAACATCACAACATGTAGACCCCATGCATATATGCATAGAACCTACGAATGTACGTAGGCTACTTCCCTTCGCGATGAGGGTCAAATAGACACACGTACAAATCTTTACAGTGAGGGTAACGCAGAAAAACCAAAGAGGTTAACGCTAATTCCCAAAGAATTCATGAAAAAGCGATATATTCCTGAATTTATAGGAATTTACTAATCCTGAGCCCGATAATCTCGATAGGGACCATCACGCCAATCAAGCGCTTCCTTCAACCCACCACCAGATGTCATCGCTTCACGCACCTTATCCTGCCACGCATAGGATTGACGTGTGAATTGGGCAGCAGCATCAAGATCGGTTGAAGTGCGCATCGACGAATAAATGCCCATGTTCTCGTAAAATCTATTCATGGATGTTTTGAGGATAGCGAGATGATCAGCAGAAAGGTTTGCAATACGATCAGCAAAGGCAATCGCACGTTCCTCAAGCTCAGCTGCTGGCCACGCATAATTAATCATTCCAACTTCCTGAGCCTCTGTCCCAGTAATGTTATCTCCGGTGTAATAAAGCTCCTTTGCCTTACGCATACCGATTACCAATGGCCAAATAGCACCATTTCGAGCTACACCAAGACCACGACCACCTGGATGTCCTATCCGAACATCATCAGCAGCAACAATGAGATCGGACATCATAGCGAGTTCACAACCACCGGCAAGCGCATAACCATGCAGCTGCGCAATTGTTACCTTCGCCATATTCCAGTAATACATCTGTATGTCTGTAATTTGCTGCATACCCGTACGTATGTTCCAAAGAAGTTTCCGACCCTCTTCATCAGTGGGTGTATATGAACGATGAACAGCATCAGCCCCACGGCCCTGAGGTGGTGTCAGGTCATAACCTGCAGAAAATGTTCGACCAGCTCCTTTTAAAATAATGACTCGGGCAGACTCATCTGCCTCAAGTTCATGGAGCGCATCATTCAACTCGAACAAGAGTTCCTGCGAAAGTGCGTTCAGTTTTTCGGGACGGTTGAGCGTTATGCGCGCAACTCGCTCATCAGTTCCAACACGATCTATAAGAAGAGTTTCATAATCACTCATAATTTTCTGCCGTTTCCAATTTAATCAGCTATATATCACTGTCTATCGTAGTGTAACGCCTTAGCCACGCGACCAGTCATATTTTAGTGTTCTCCATCTTGCAAACCTGTACCGTCCATTAGAACTTCTATAAATCTCTGCACAATTGGGAAAACATGTCGGATTTGTTCCTCTGAAAGAAATCCTTCATAAAAATTAACGCCGAGAGCATTAACGGCAATAAAATTTTCGAGGAACTGGTCATCCCCAGTTTCCTCTACAAGTTTTTCAAGGTTATGTGCATGATGCTGGTATGTATCATTCGGCCAGCCTCTAAGATTTGCATAATGGCCCAGAGCAGCATTCGTTCCTGCCCAAAGCTTCTGTGAAGCCTGTCGTAAGTGTCCATTTTGAAGATATGATTCTGCCTCACGGAGTAACTCGTAAGGTTTTGAGGAGTATTTTTCAGACATTCGTACTGGACTAACTATTTAAGAAAGGAAAATCAGTCGCCTTTGAGTGCAAGAGTTTGATTGACATCCAAAGGAACAGCCGGACCCATAGTTGAGGTCAAAGTAGCAGACCGGATAAACGTTCCCTTACCTCCTTCAGGGCGCTGTGCCTGAAGTGCCTCAATAAAGGCTGTCAAATTATCCTGTAATAGATCTCTACCAAAAGAAGCCTTACCTAGAGGCACATGGATGTTTGCGAGTTTATCCAGACGAAACTCAATACGTCCACGCTTGGCCTCACCAACACTGCGAGCAATATCTTCTGGTGCAACCACGGTACCCGCCCGAGGATTAGGCATTAACCCTCGAGGGCCTAGTACACGACCGAGTCGGCCTACCTTACCCATCATGTCTCGAGTTGCAATAACAGCATCGAAATCAATAAAGCCACCCTCAACCTTTTTAATCAAATCATCACCACCAACAATCTCCGCACCATTTTCAGTTGCATCACGAGCTGCTTCTCCCTCAGCAAAAACTGCAACACGCACTTCTTTTCCTAAACCATGTGGCAAAACCGTCGAACCACGTACTTGCTCTTCTGCCTGCCGAGGATCCAAACCAGTTTGCATATGAATCTCAATTGTCTCATCAAATTTCGCCGTTGAATTTTCTTTCACTAAGGCTATTGCATCCTCCGGATTGTATAGATTTTCCTGATCTACACGCTCAGTAGCCTCACTATATCGTTTTCCTTTAGAACCCATTTTACTCAACCTCAATGCCCATAGATCGGGCAGTACCTGAAATAATTTTCATAGCAGCTTCAATATCATTCGCATTCAAGTCAGGCATCTTAACCTCAGCAATACGTCGGATTTCAGATTCCGAAACCGATCCTACTTTGTTTAACTTTTGAAGAGAACTACCTTTCTCAACCCCAGCAGCCTTACGTATCAAATCAGCAGCCGGTGGTGTTTTCAATATGAAGGAAAAGGAACGATCTTCATAAATTGTGATTTGTGCCGGAACAATGCTCCCGGCTTGATTTTGAGTACGAGCGTTATAATCCTTGCAGAATTCCATAATATTCGCGCCGTGTTGGCCCAATGCAGGACCGATTGGAGGAGCAGGGTTAGCTTTACCTGCATCAATCTGGATAGTTAAAACTGCACGCACTGACTTTGCCATATTACTTGCTCTTATTCGTTATTATCATGCAACCATCTTTAAGGTTTGCGCGAAGGATCAGTATCAAACAGGCGAATGCTTTGGGCAAGTGCTAAAACTAAACAAATTTTTCTTGCCATTCTACCTAATACTTAGAAACACCCCTCGTAGCCTCTGTCATACTCCCAGTTACGATAAAGATAACTCGCTCACAAATATTTGTGCAGCGATCAGCTATACGCTCAAAATTATGTGCGGTCCATAAGCGATAAGTGTTGTCCTGAATGGTTGAATTGTCAGCAATCATACTCTCAAACGACTCGGCATATACCGCATCCTGTAACCGATCAACTTCATCATCAGCATCACAAATACGCCGTGCCTCATTGATATCACTTTCTATGTAAGCTTTTAAAGAATCTCTTAGCATCGTTATTGCTAGCTCACCCATAGTTGGGATATACCCAAGTTCCCTCGGCAATTCGGTTTCGTTCCCAAGCAATAAATTAATACGGGCAATTCCTTCAGCATGATCAGCCATCCGTTCAAGATCAGTAATAATGTACAACGCACTAATCAACGTCCTAAGGTCTGTTGCCATAGGCTGTTGTGAAGCAACAATGAAAATTGTTTTCTCCTCAATTTCATACCGCTTCTGATCAATAGCAGAATCATCGTCAACAATGCGTTGTGACCATTCGAGATCACCTGTTCGTAGAGACTCCAGCGCATCCAGGGTGGCTTTCTCAACCATTGAACCCATAACAAGAATTTCCTTTTGAACTTCTGCTAACTCTTGATGAAATAATTCACGTGGCATCTTGAACCTCCGGCTAATCTAGCCAAACCTTCCACTTATGTAGTCTTCCGTACGAGTATCACTTGGTTGAGTAAAAATAATTTCAGTCGAGTCATATTCAACAAGTCGTCCAGAAACTTCTTCATCCGTAAGCATAAAAGCTGTGTAGTGGGAGACACGTGCAGCTTGCTGCATATTATGGGTGACTACAACAATTGTGTAATCATCAGCAAGTTCACGCATAAGATCTTCAATTTTCAAAGTTGCAATTGGATCAAGGGCCGAACAAGGCTCGTCCATAAGAATTACGTCAGGGTTAGTTGCGACAGCACGGGCTATACACAAACGCTGTTGTTGACCACCGGAAAGCTCTAACCCAGATTTTTTTAAATTATCTTTTACCTCGTCCCATAAAGCAGCACGCTTAAGTGAATTTTCAACAAGCTCATCATAGTCACCTTTAAATCCATTCACACGAGCACCAAAAGCAACATTGTCATAGATGGATTTTGGGAAAGGATTTGGCTTCTGAAAAACCATTCCTATTCTTCGTCGAATCTCAACGGGATCCACTTGGGAGTCATAGATATCAACACCGTGATAGCGAACATCACCTTCTATGCGAACATCCGGAATAAGATCGTTCATCCTGTTTAAGCAGCGCAAAAGCGTACTCTTCCCACAGCCTGAAGGACCAATTAACGCGGTTACTCGATTAATAGGAATTTGGAAAGACACGTTAGTTAGAGCTTGTTTCTGAGAATACCAAAGAGACAAATTATTTATCTGAAGAACCCGGTCCTCTTTAGGAACAATAAGATGCGTACTTTCGTCAACCTTCTCTAATGTTTCAGTCATGGCATCTCGCTTTTCAAATGAGACCATCTCGGCCTTTTCCTTCAGTCATATTACCAAGCCTTATACAAAACTTGTTATTCATCATGATCGCCTGAATCTTTCCCTCACAAATAGAGCAATAATATTAAAAACTATTACCGCTACTACAAGAACAACGATTCCTGCCGAAGCATTATGTTGGAAACCTTGACTAGTAGGGCGGATAGTCCAGTTATAAATCTGAATTGGAACAGTCGTAAACGAATCCATTGGATTAATGGAGTCAAAAGCAATGAATGTAAATGCGCCAATCATTATAAGAGCAGCAGTCTCCCCCGCAGCACGTGCCACCGCAAGAATTGTTCCAGTCATAACACCTGGGATCGAAGCTGGAAGAATATGATGCCAAACTGCCTGCCACCTTGTAGCACCTAGTGCTAATGCACCATCCCTGATAGATGGTGGTACCTGTCGGATAGCCTCTACCGAAGCAATTATAATCATTGGCAAAATCATAAGCACTAGGGTAAATGCTCCTGCTAGCATGGAAGGACCCATACCAAAAAAACGAACGAAAATAGTAAGGCCTAAAATTCCGTAAATAATACTGGGTACTCCAGCAAGGTTTGAGATATTAAGCCGAATTAATGTAATAAATCGACTACGCGGTGCAAATTCCTCAAGCCATACAGCAGTCCCAACTGCAATTGGTACAGATAATGCAATCGTATAAATCACCACCCAAATCCAACCAAAAAGGGAAGACCTCAGTCCTGCTTCAGCAGCTTTTCTTGAGGGATAGTTAAGGAAAAAATCTAAATTTAAGCGAGGTATGGCTTCCCGAACATTCTCTACCGCTAGAATAATCAAAACAACTAGGCCTAACAAAGTTGCAAACAATAAAACCCAGCGCGAAAGCCGTGAAATTTTTTGGCGTCTTGCAACAGATCCAGTTGCTTGCAACAAAGTAGGGTCAACTTTTAAAGACACTATTCGTAGGCCTCCCGTACACGCCGAACAATAATTTCAGCAACAACATTCACGATTAATGTCATCAAAAACAGAAGAGCGCCCACTGCAAATATCGATGAATATTGGAGTGTCCCCCGAGCTGCATCACCTGTACCAATCTGAAAAATATAACCTGTCATAGTTTGAATAGTTTCGAGTGGTGATAGAGATAGATTGGGAGTTGAACCAGCAGCGATAGCAACAATCATCGTTTCACCAATAACACGTGCTATCGCAAGTAAAATCGAAGCCATGATCCCACCAATTGCAGCAGGAAAAACAACGCGGAAAGCAACTTCTAAACGAGTAGATCCCAACGCGTACGCACCCTCTCGCAAATCACGAGGGACATTAGACATTGCATCCTCTGAAACCGACGCGATTGTAGGAAGTATCATCACAGCCAACATCACACTCGCTGAAAGTGAATTGAATATGCTAATCGTCTCTTTTCCAAGCGTTGGAAACAGTATGTCTTGTGTGATAAAGGTAAGCGCAAAATATGCATAGACAACGGTTGGCACACCTGCAAGCAATTCAAGCATTGGCTTTAAAAATCGCCGTGTCCGAGTGTGTGCATACTCACTCAAATAAATTGCTGCGGCCAAACCAAGTGGTACAGCAATTACGAGTGACCATAGCGTTACATTAACTGTCCCTGCTACCAATTCCCAAATTCCATAACTGCGTGGCTCAAAGTCAGGTTGCCACTCACTAGTCCAATCAAAAAAGCTAACGATTGAGACCTCTTGAAAAAATGTGAAAGCTTCTCCAAATAGCACGATCACGATAGCTATTGTTGTTGCAATAGAAATAGCCGCGCAGGCTACTAAAAAAATAGCTATGCCAACTTCACCGGGTTTTTTAAAAAAACTTTTCCTAAGGGATTGCTCTATTTCCGCACGTGAATCAATATCAAAAGCTGCCAATACAAACCCTTCTAACTAATGAGTTAAAGATACAGCTTGTCCATACTTCTGTTTGTTAACATTGTTAACAAACAGAAGTCACTCACCACCGTCAGCTTCCCCTGGTGCATCAGACCCAGCCTTAACG
>CAWVTC010000090.1:0-7376 GCA_963933025.1 uncultured Dehalococcoidia bacterium
GCCATTGAAAACTTTAATGCTTTTGTTAGATTAGATTTCTAACATTTGAGCAACACGCTCTCTGTGGAAATCTGCATCACCCCAGAATAGTTCCGCTCTTTTTTGTCTACGGAAATATAGCTGAATAATGTAGTCTTTAGTGAAACCAATTCCACCATGAATTTGTTGACCATGTGCAACTACACGGCGGCTTGCATCACTACACCAAGCTTTAGCCATAGCAACATCCATGTCCTGTGAATCAGCATCTGCACTTGTTGCCCATGCTGCTTTGTAGGTTATGAAACGCATCCCATCCACGTCTGTTATCATGTCGGCTGCCTTATGCTGGATAGCTTGGAATGATCCAATTGGTCGACCGAATTGAACACGTTCTTTTGCGTAGTCAATTGCGATTTCGAAATCTTTTTGAGCTAAACCGACAAGATAAGAGCACTCTAAGGAAATTGCCATATTTGCTAGACGTCCTGCCTGTGATTGATCAATTTCTATGCAATCTTGGTCATTCACCTTGACATTGTTCAAAACAACCTCAGCTTGCTTATCACTGCCTATTGTTTTCAACATCGAGATTTCCACACCTTCTTGCTCACGTGCGATAACAAAAGCGCCAAAACTTCCATCTGGCTTCAGGGCTGCAACATGCAGATAATCGGCAACATTAGCATCAGGAACAAATAATTTTGTTCCGTCTAAAATCCAATCTGAACCGTCTGCTTTTGCTTGAAGCTGTATGCCCTCTGGACCCCAACGGCCGGATTCCTCGGTTATTGCATAGGTATGTATAACTGAACCATCTGCCAGTCCAGGTAAGTATTTAGCTTTTTGATTATCAGATCCGCTCAGCATTAGAATGCCTGCACAAACTTGGTTTGGGATAAATGGACCCGGTACTAGAGACCGGCCAAATTCTTCGACTAGTACACATAAGTCCAAGAATGAAAAACCTACACCACCATTCTCCTCGGGAACCATAAGTCCTTGCCAGCCTAGATCAGCCATTTTTTTCCAAAGTTCGGGGCTATACCCACGTTCGTCTTCTTCCATTGCGCGTACATGTTCTTCAGGGCATTCGGTCGACAGGAAGTCTCTTGCTGAATTTCTTAGGAGTTCTTGTTCTTCACTAAGGCTTAGGTCCATAACTCTTTTTCCTCACGTGGTGGGTATTATCTTGGTACGAAATTAACATACCACAGCTGCCAGAGCATAGCATGCTTGTTAATTGTCCGCTAAGTTTGAGGTTTAGCGGTTTCTCTGTACAAATCTTCCTATGCGTTCGAGTGCACGTTCAATTTCCTCATTGCCTCCTGCATAACAAGCACGAACGTGTCCTTCCCCTGCTTCCCCAAATACATTTCCAGGGACAACAGCTACACGCTCCTCCTCCAAAAGACGACTACTAAATTCTTCACTACTCATTCCAGTCAGGGTTATTTTAGGGAAAACATAAAAAGAACCTTTTGATTCAAAGGTATCAAGCCCTATTGCTCGAAATCCATCGATGATTAACCGTCGACGTTTGTCATATTCAGCTACCATCTCATCGACAAATGTGTCTCCGTGTTCAAGGGCAGCAATGCCCGCATATTGTGCTACAGTCGGTGCAGAAAGCATGACGTACTGGTGTATTTTCATCATACCTTCAATAAGATTTGCTGGTGCTGCTACCCATCCAACTCTCCAGCCTGTCATCGCATATGCTTTGCTAAATCCTCCAATTAAGATAGTCCGTTCTTGCATACCGGGTAGTGATGCAAAGCATGTATGCGCTCCTTCGTATGTGAGTCGGTCATACAATTCATCACTTATTACAGCTAAGTCATGTTTTTCAGCTAACTTTGCAATTTCCGACAATCCTTTCCTATCCATAGTTGCACCGGTCGGGTTTGCTGGATATCCAAAAAGTAAAGCCTTTGTACGGTTACTTAATTTTGGTGTGACATCATTAACTAACAATTGGAAATTGTTTTCTGCAGTTGTCTGAACCGGTTTAAATGTACCTCCAGCCAAAGCAACAGCCGGAGGATAAGCTACGTAATAAGGATCGGGGCATATTACTTCATCGCCGTGATCTAGAAGTGCCCGTAGTGCTAAATCAAATGCTTCGCTAGAACCCGCAGTTATGATCAATTCTGTTTCAGGGTCGTACATTACATCGTATCGTTGTTTTAGGTGCTTACTGAGTTTTTCCCTTAATTCTAATATTCCATAGTTGGAAGTGTAGTGCGTTTTCCCCTGGGTGATGCTTTTGATAGCAGCTTCTCTTATAGGAGAGGGAGTTACGTAATCTGGTTCACCAATACTGAGGGATATGACGTCATCAACAGTCATTAAAATGTCAAAGAATTTACGAATACCACTTGCTGGAACAGCGTCAAGATTTTTTGATATGAACCGGTCGCTGGCATCCTGTTCTTTCATGCGACCTACCTATTTATGTGATAAAAATATGCGATAGAAAAAACAGCCACTGCGACTGAGTCTTCTACTCACTGTATTTTCTCAAATTATTGTACCTAAAATAAAGCTACTGAAACTCTAATGACTCTCCTGCTAGCTGAGCTATCCGTCAAGTTGGATTATTTTTTAATTTAGAGTGATGCTAAAAGATTGCCACCATTAGTTGCTCGTTCATAGGCATGGGCAGCTTGCAATATAGGACCTTCTTGCCCAAAGTTACCGATAATTTGTAAACCGACAGGTAAACCTTCACTAATTCCACAAGGCATACTTAATGCCGGAAGGCCTGCGACAGCACTTGGCAATGTATATATATCGTTTAGATACATTGCATAGGGATCATTTACTTTTTGTTTCATCGGAAAAGCAACGTCTGGTGTTGTGGGCGTGATAATCAGGTCATATTTTGTAAAGGCGTCATTAAATTCTTGAATAATTAAGGTTCGTACCTGCTGTGCTTTTAGGTAATATTTGTCGTAATAGCCTGCGCTCAGTGCATAGGTTCCCAGCATTATTCTGCGTTTTACTTCTTCTCCGAATCCTTGCGCTCGAGTTCGTTCCATTGTTTCCCAGATTTCATCGCTACTTTCATTACGTAGTCCATACTTGATGCCATCGTAGCGTGCTAAGTTAGAGCTGGCTTCACTTGGTGCAATCAGGTAATAAACAGCTAGTGCATGTTTGGTCATTGGTAGTGAAAGAGTACGATCGACTTCACAGCCTAATCGTTCAAATTCGAGTAAAGCTTCCTCTACTTGATTCCTTACTCCGTCCTCTAAACCTTCTATGAAGTACTCGCAGGGTACTCCGATACGCAGACCCTTAATTTCACGATTTAAGTAATGCCGTAGATCCGGCATTGGTTCAGGATTGCTTGTCGAGTCACGTGGATCATGGCCACCAATGCAATCTAAGATCGTTGCAACATCCTCAACATCTCTTCCTATGGGTCCTACTTGATCTAGTGAACTACCGAATGCGATGACGCCGAAGCGACTAACACGACCGTATGTTGGATCCAGTCCTACAACACCGCATAATGCCGCAGGTTGCCTGATGCTACCACCTGTATCACTACCTAATGCAACTATGCAGGCACCTGCACTTACTGCAGCTGCTGAACCACCAGAACTACCCCCAGGTATCCGATTTATATCCCATGGGTTTGATGTAGCACCAAAAGCTGAGTGCTCTGTACTGGATCCCATTGCAAATTCATCCAGATTGGTTTTTCCAATCATTACTGTCCCTGCTTGTTCAAGCTTTTCGTTCACGTGGCTGTTATAGGGTGGTATAAACTCGCCAAGAATTTGTGAACCTGCAGTAGTACGCGTTCCTTTCGTAATAATTAGATCTTTTATGCCGATAGGGATTCCTGTTAGAGCAGTTGCGGTTCCGGATGAAAATTTCTTGTCTGCTTCTTTAGCTTGTTTGAGTGCTGTTTTTTCGGTGATGGTGATGAAGGCATTCACTGCTGGTTCAACGGAGTGAAGGCGCTCAAGTACCGATTTAGTTAATTCGATGCTGCTAAATTCGCGTCCTCGTAAACCTTTATTCGCTGCGTGTGCTGTCAATTGCCAAAGTTCTGTCATTCTAAAACTGCTTTTACTCGAATTAGACCATTTTCTGTCTCAGGAGCCAGCTCTAGCACCTCTTCTCTGGTTAGTGAAGCGCCTATTTCATCACTTCTCATTATATTTCGTAGTGGCGCAGGGTGTGCAGTAGGTATGACATCGTCTGTATTCACTTCCTCTAGTGCCTCAAAGTGCGCCAAAATATCACTTAATTGACTTGCCAGCTGCTGAATTTCCTCTTCAGTTATTTCTATACGTGCGAGTTTTGCTAAGTGTTGTATCTGTTCTTTAGATAGTGCCATTCTCTGATCGTACACCTTCAGTTCGTGCAAGCACGTTACCTTTTCTAGAACGTATGATTTTGTATGCTCGCAATATTTTAGAATAATATGAGAGAACTGGGGAAATTCAGAATTTCTGGTGCTGTGTTTGTAAAAATGTATGAGGTGGTCGAATAGTGAATCGGATCATACTAAGGAAGCGAATCCGAAGTCGATACCAACCTAAAGTCCCACGACGTTTTAGCAAGAGGCTTGTGCTCCTCACGTTTGCTGTTTTATCCGGTTTATTGTTGATAAGTAGTAGTGTGGGGTTTTTTGCGTTTTACCAGTTTTATGCTCGTGGATATATTCCAATTGAGGAGCTGATTGAAATAAGATCAGCTGAGCTTACACGGGTATATGATCGTTCAGGTGAAAATGAGCTAGGTGTTTTAGCAAATCCAAATGCTTTATTAAGTAATCCAATTCCACTTTCAAGAGTTTCCAACTATATGATTGCTGCAACGATTTCGACTGAAGACAATACGTTTTGGGATAATCAAGGGGTTTCATATTTAGGTATTTTGCGTGCAGGTTTTAGAAATTATGTTCTTAGGGAAGAGGCTCCTGGTGGATCAACTATCACTCAGCAGTTGGTGAAAAATGTTTATATTTGTAAACCGCTTGCTCCTGATGACCCTTGTACTGCCGCCCGAACATTAGATAGAAAACTACGTGAGATTGTTTATGCAATTGAGTTGGAAGGGGATTATGAGAAAGAACAAATTCTTACTTGGTATCTCAATCAAATTTCGTACGCATCTAGGTATATAGGTGTTGAAGCTGCATCAACTGGCTACTTTGCAAAACCTGCAAAAGATTTAACACTGGCAGAATCTGCAATTCTTGCGAGTATCCCTTCAAGTCCGACTCTATATCATCCACGAGGCAATTGCGTTACCGATAAAAATATGCAGTGTAGTTATGATCTTTTAGGTAGAACTATGCTGGAGAAAAGTAGTGCCTTGAAGCGTATTCAAGAACTGAATTTAGATTTGATGGTTGAACATGGCTGGATCAATAGCCGAGAAGCAGACATTGCTAAACGGGAAGTCATTTACGTGTATCGAGAATCTAGGTCGGAAAATCAACAACTGGTTTCGTTCGTTGACAACCTTATAGAGCCTCGGCTCGTGCGTATGTGTCAACGTGATGAGCTACCGTTGATAGAGGGATTTAAAGATTGTGTTACTAGTGTTCATAGTGCTGGATGGAGAGTTGAAACAACGCTCGATTATAAGGCAACACAAATGGGCTTTGATCTTGTCAATGAAATGGTTACACAGGGGTTGAGAGAAAATTGTGAATGTTACAATGCTGCCTTGATTACAATTAACCCTGTAACAGGTCAAGTATTGGTTTATATACCAAATCGTGAGCCATCTAATAATGTTGATCCAAGAGTATCTGGTGACATAGACCAATTAATCGAAATTAATCAACCTGGTTCGTCATTTAAGCCAGTAGTTTATTTGGCTTGGTTTTTGAACGAAAACAAAGTTCCTATGAGTGCTCTCTGGGATACAAGTCCACTTGAGATCAAAGGCTATATTGGTCCTGATGGGGAGCCCGTCGCAATTGTTAATCCTCGACGCGCAGTCTCCTCTTCTCTTGGGGAAAAAATTAAAAGTGAGGGTCTTATAACTGCACGTGCAGGGATGGGAGGTTCTCAAAATGTACCTGCTTTTCGTGCTGCTAATGAGGCTGGACTGGAAGCAATAATTGAAATGGCTAAGCGATTAGGTATAACTACCCTTGAACAAGGATTTGATCCAACATTTCGTTCACATTCAGATGCTGTTTACGGAGCATCAATTGCTACAGGTGGCGCGAATATTCGTGCATTAGATATGGCTTATATGAACGCTACTATTGCTAATATGGGTGTAATGGTAGGTGTCCCTCATTATGCAGACACATTAAGTTTTGATGAGATAAAAGAAACAGCTTTTGACATTGGTGCAGATTATGAGCTTGCTTTGGAACAGAAACTTGATTTTCAGCGTGGTCATCTACGATTGCCTGGTACACGTAGTTTGGATCCGGTAGTTATTCTTAGAGTTTTTGATTCTAACGGCAAGAAAATTTTTGAACATGATGATCCGTATCGTCTTCAGGTTGTGGAACCTGCAGCTGTGTGGCTTCTCCATTCAATTATGTCGGATTGTACTGCGAGGTTTGTTATTTGGGGCTGTGGATCTAGCAATGAGGATTTTTCTTTGGATGCTGTTTTAGATGGTGAAAAGATACCAATTGGGCTAAAAACGGGAACACAACAGGGACTAGGCTCAATAGACGATACATTAGAGACGTGGATGAATGGTTACTCTCGGCACGCAGCTGTAGCAGTTTGGGTTGGCAATGCGAACAACCAATTGGTTAATGATGGAGCTGCTGCTGGTTATGCATCTGCACATACCACTTTATATATTTTTAAAAATTGGATGTCTCAATACCATAAGTATTTGCTGGATACCGGTTTAATCAAAGAAATCAAAAACTTCGACGAGTTACAGCCTAGGAACGTTAAGTTTGTGAATGATTTCTTAACTCCTGCAACCGATCGGATTTTGACTGGTGGTGGTTGCGAGCAGCTTGTTGAAGCGTGGATAAGAACAGATGTTGAGTATGAGGATCCATGTGAGGAACAGGTGATTGATACGCGAAATGGATTATTGGCTTCAGCAAAAACACCGAATAGATTCCGGGAAATAAGACGTTATCCAAGGTTACCTAGTTATAACCCTGAATCTGTTCTAGATCTGGTTTCCGATCCCCCTGCTTCAATCAAATTATCGGTAGCACCTCGAGATCAGAGTGATGGTTCAACTGCACTAATGATTTTGTCACCTATCAGTTATGAAACAATTCATACTGATATCACAATTCTCGGTTCAGTTCAGATAAAGGATGTCACACAATGGACTCTTGAATATGGGCGTGGCACTTTCCCTGAGGATGATGAATGGTTTGAAATTACTACTAGAACAGGTAATGTTAGTTTATCTGCTTTCTCAATTGA
>CAWVTC010000091.1:0-7331 GCA_963933025.1 uncultured Dehalococcoidia bacterium
GACTTATTTTTATATCGAACGGAAGTAACACATGGAAGGCATTAGTTAGCGCATTCATAAATGGCCCACATGCCCCGGCAAATTCCTTATGAATTTCTGTGTTGTCTGGTGCAAATTTTTGAGGTGGTCCCGTATAACTTTGTGCGCGTTTTGCCTCTGGGTTTAGCTTGTGCAATTCCTGGTAGAAAGAGTTGGCTTTTTTTTGTGCTTTATCTAAGAAATAGTCTGGTGCATCACATTCGATAAAAATTTTCTCACGTTCCTCTTCAGAATTCCTTATTACATGGACAGCTTCGTGATAAGTATCAAGGTCTTTTTTTGTTTTTTGGATTTCTTGTTGAATTTGTTGTGGTACTTGTGCAGGTAGTGATTCTAGTGATTCAGATAATTTCAAAGCACGTTCAAAGAATTCAAGTTTTGTGCCATATCTTCTTGGTTCTGGTCCAAAAGCCTGTGCTGCAGCAAGGAGTAGGTTGAACTCCTCATCGGTTCGAAAGCCTAATTCTTGTAGATTATTATCTCGTAAAAAAGCACTTGCTAGTGCTCCAAATGATTGATCTTGTCTAATCGCTAGAGTTAACAAATGATTGTAATAGCTTTGTGCCGTTTCATTATCCATGTATGAATCCTAGGGGAGGATGATAAGTGACGGCAAGTGACCATTTTTGTATGGTAGGATTCCCTAGTTGGAGTTGCATATGGCCACATTAGAAGAACTTGAAATTGCACGTCGTCTTTTTACCGAGGGTTGGGGTGGTGACCATCCTGATTCTCCTCTTCAGTTTATGACTGAGGATGTCATTATGCGTGATGTTGAAGGGCATCCTGAGGCTATGCATGGGTATCAAGATGTCAGAGATTTTTGGGGTGATTTTGCAGGACGATTACGTGTTCCTGTAGAAGATTTATATTCTAGTGACAGTGGGGTAGTCGTGCTATGGATGGCTTATGGAAGGATTCCTGATGATGCTTCTGAAAATGCTGGGAAATGGTCTTGTGGTGAAGGGATGTCGCGACTTGAATTTCGAGAAGGAAAAGTTTGTATTGAGGTCGATTATTGGCATGGTGCTCAAGGTGTTTGTGATGATTGGCAAGAGCATTTTGCACGTAGGCAGGCTATGCCTCGTCGGCAACGTGGTGCAATAACTGGTGCGTGAGGAAATATGACATTACCGGTACATCCTGACATTGAAACTATTTTGGAAAATTGCGCAGAAACGATGCGCACAGTGATTCTCCCTGAGCTTGAAAGTGAGTGGGGAGTTTTTTGTGGTGCTTTACTTACTGCATCTTTGACATATGCAACTGAACTTCTTAAGAATGATCGGGGTGCACAGTATTTTGAAGAGTTATCTGATGCGCTTAAATCGATTCAACCAACTCTAGATAATATTGAAGACCTTGAGTTGCCAATCGATGGTTCCCCCTATGAAATAGCGACGAAAACCCTTGTTTATGCGCAAGCTAATCCTGGGTCAGCTTCTGAAGAGGTCAATCGAGTTCTATATCCAGTATTGATGGGGCAATTAGAAGTTGAACTTGCTGCGACAACACCATTTATGGAAGGGTGGGGTGCTGCACGTGCTACTAGAAAAGTAGATGGGAGCGAAGATTGATGGAGTTACTTGATGCTTTCAACGAATGAAAAGAATGATCTAGAGGGTTACCTTAGTACGTCATTAGGCCTTGGTCCTGTAAGTATTCTTAAGGTTGATCGGATTGCAATGGGTCAATCACGTGCTATGTATCGTATTGATGTCGAGCATGGTGTGGATGGAACGAAATTGGTAAGACGTATTGTTGTACGTGTAGAGCAATGGGGTTTATTAGGCACGGATAGTAGTGATGAAGTCGCTACTATGCGTGCACTCCACAGCGCAGGATTTCCTGTCGCAAAAATTCTTGATTATTACACTGAAAACGATATTTTAGGCCAGCCATTTTTTGTTATGGAATATGTAGATGCTTCTGGAATTTCTACACCTGAAGGTTTGGCTGATTATGTTCCAACCTTACATCGGTTGCATCAACTTGATTGGCATGCCTGTGGGATGGATTCTTATCTTGAAGTACCTGAAGGTCCTCGTGATGCCGCATTACAGACAGTTGAGCGATGGTATCGTATATACAGATGGGGTCTGGTTGGTGAACCCTCTCCATTGCTTGAAGCTGCTACTGAGTGGCTTCGAAGAAATGCGCCTGAAACTGAAAGACTTTCTGTTGTGCATGGTGATCCTGGTCCTGGAAATTATATGGAGAAAGATGGAAAAGTTGCAGCCCTTGTAGATTTTGAATTTACGAGCATAGGTGATCCTGAAGAAGATTGGGCATATTTGATTGCTATGCGTGGTGCCGCTGCGATGTCAGAAGATGAATGGGTTGCCTATATTGCTGATAAGGTGGGGGTAAAAATTGATCGTGAGCGTCTTAATTACTGGAAAGCAGTTAATTTTTTGAAAGGTACATGTATTGACCAGACTGCAATGAAAATATATATGGATCAGTCTAATCCTGCGCCGAACATGTTAATGATTGGTACAGGTGTGCATTTGGGAGCGTTAAAGCGTCTTGTTGAGGCTACAATTGCATATAAGTGATGTTTTGGCCACCAATAGCGTTTACAAATTTGTAAACGTTTGCCTATGTCTTATGACGCCGGTAGGATCCTGCAAGGTTACTGCAGGAGTGTTGTTCTAAAGTATGGTTAATTTTGAGAGTCATGAATATGATGTCATCGTTATAGGTGCAGGTGGTGCGGGTCTGAGAGCTGCCATTGAAGCTTCTGCTCAGGGTGCGCGAACAGCTCTAATTTGCAAATCGCTTCTAGGGAAAGCGCATACTGTAATGGCAGAAGGTGGAATTGCTGCCTCTTTGGGGAATGTTTGGCCGCAAGACAATTGGCAGGTTCACTTCCGGGATACGATGCGTGGTGGCAAGATGCTGAATAATTGGCGTATGGCCCAATTACATGCTCAAGAGGCTCCTGATCGCGTACGTGAGCTAGAGTCTTGGGGTGCATTGTTTGATCGAACTTCTGATGGGAAGATTTTACAGCGTGATTTTGGTGGCCATCGATATGCGAGACTAGCACATGTTGGAGATAGAACAGGTTTGGAAATGATCCGAACTTTGCAGCAGAATGCTGTACATAAGGGTATAGATGTATATATGGAATGTACCATCACTCGATTGCTGAAGGCAGGAGATCGTGTGACTGGAGCTATAGGTTATTGGCGTGAAAGTGGAAAGCCGATTGCGTTTTCTGCTAAGTCAGTTGTTTTAGCTACTGGCGGTGTGGGGAAGGCTTTTTCTGTTACTTCGAATTCTTGGGAGTATACCGGCGATGGTCACTCGCTTGCATATTGGGCAGGTGCAGAATTAATAGATATGGAATGTGTGCAGTTTCATCCTACAGGTATGGTATGGCCTCCTAGTGTGAGAGGTATTCTTGTGACGGAAGGTGTTCGTGGTGATGGAGGAACTTTGAGGAATAGTGATGGTGAGCGATTTATGTTCGATTATATTCCCGATTTTTTTGCTGCGGAAACCGCCAAAACGATTGAAGAGGCCGATGGTTGGTATGAGGACAAAGTAAATAATCGGCGTACACCTGATTTGTTGCCTCGCGATGAAGTGGCACGTGCAATCAATTCGGAAGTCAAAGCTGGAAGGGGAAGTCCACATGGGGGGGCTTTCTTAGATATTTCTAGTCGTCGTACGCCTGAATATATTCGTCGACGTTTGCCAAGCATGTATCATCAATTCAAGCAGCTTGCTGATGTTGATATTACTTCTCAGGCGATGGAGGTTGGCCCGACGATGCATTACATTATGGGAGGAATTAGGGTAGAAGCAGATACCACAGCTACGACAGTTCCTGGGCTTTTTGCTGCAGGAGAATGTGCTGGGGGGATGCATGGAGCAAATCGGCTTGGAGGAAATTCGTTGTCAGATCTATTAGTGTTTGGGCGACGTGCTGGGTTAGGTGCTGCGGCTGATGCAGCGCAGCAAAGCTCTGGTCCTGAAATAGATGAAGATCAGGTTGAAGAAGTGGTTGCAAAGATGCGCGAACCTTTTGGGCGAGATGGAGAAGGTCCGTATGAGGTGCATAGAGATCTCCAGGAAATGATGCAAAAAAATGTCGGTATTATTAGAACAGAGACTGAACTTGATGAAGCTGTAAACCAGCTCAAGGATCTGAAGGATCGTTCCAAAAAAGTTATGGTTTCCGGTCATCAACAGTATAATCCGGGTTGGCATCTTGCACTGGATCTTGAGTCTCTAGTTACGGTTTCTGAAGCTATAGCACGTGCTGCGCATATGAGGAAAGAGAGCCGTGGTGGCCATACTCGAGATGATTACCCTAAGCCTAGTGAGGAATGGGGGGCACAGAATATAGCGATTAGCCAAGGAAATGATGGCGAGATGGAAGCCCGTATTACGCCCCTTCCAGAGATGCCAGCAGAATTAAAAGTGATTTTTGAGGAGGAAAATGATGCCTGATGTTACAATTGCGGTCTTGCGTGGAGAAGCTGAGGCTGATAGTGAGTGGAAAGATTACACAGTTGAAGTAGATGAAGGCCAAGTAGTTTTAGATGTGATCCATCGTATTCAAGCAACTGAAGCTCCAGATCTTGCTGTTAGGTGGAATTGTAAGGCTGGTAAATGTGGTTCTTGCAGTGCTGAAATAAATGGTAAACCACGATTGATGTGTATGACTCGAATGAATCTATTCGAACCTGGAGAAAAAATCACTGTTGCGCCAATGAAGACTTGGCCTTTGATTCGTGATTTAGTGACGGATGTCTCTTTTAATTATCGAACTGCTGAAAAAATTCCTGCTGTCAAGTTAGGTCAACCACAAGAAGATGGTGATTTCCGTATGCATCAATCAGATGTTGAAAGAGGGCAAGAGTTTAGGAAATGTATAGAATGCTATTTGTGTTCTGATGTATGTCATGTAATCAGAGATCATCCGGAGAATAAAGAAAATTTTTTCGGCCCTCGATTTTTTGTGAGATTAGCTGAACTTGATATGCATCCACTTGACCAAGAAGAGCGTATTGATCTTGTTCGAAATGATGCTGGACTTGGATATTGCAATATTACAAAATGTTGTACTGAGGCTTGCCCAGAAGATATCCACATTACAGATAATGCTATCATTCCGCTTAAAGAGCGTGTGATAGATGCAAGTTACGATCCTATTAAATGGATCGGTAGAAAATTATCGGGAAAATAATTAAATACGTGACATAATATTATAAAGTAAGAAAATTGATATTACCCCTATATATTGGGGATAGTTGATTGAAAAGACACTATATATAGTTTAGAATCCTAAAATAACTGATAAAAATGTTAATTCTTTTTAACATTTAGGAGTTCCTTTGTTGTGTCCTGCGTGTCAATCTGATTCTTCTCGTGTTGCGGATAGTCGTTCTACTTCTGAAGGTGTGCGACGACGGCGAGAATGTTCTTTTTGTGGTGAAAGATTTTCAACCATAGAAACAGTACTGCGAGCTGTTTTGAAGGTTGTGAAAAAGGATGGTAGGAGTGAGGAGTTTCAAAGGGGAAAATTGCTTGCGGGATTGGTTAAGGCAACCGTGAAATGTAATGTTTCGGACAGTCAGTTAGAAAATATCGTAGATGCCATTGAAACACATTTGCAAAACCTGGGAATTATAGAAGTTAATTCATCTGAAATTGGTGAGTTAGCTATTGAGGAATTGAAAAGTCTAGATCATATTGCATATATTAGATTTGCTTCAGTTTACCGTTCGTTTGTAGATGTAGAGTCACTTAAAAGTGCTATACAAGCACTGGATGATGGAAGTGCTTCTGGTTTCGAAGCACGTACTTTGCAATTAGCTTTTCCAAATGAAGGAACCAAGAATGGGACGGAGCAATTCGATGAGAATCGAGAAACTGTTGTACCTGCTTTATAGATTGTGATTGCAAGGAATTTATTAAGCGATTAGATTAAAGAACAAGTGTTCTAAAAAGAGAAAAACTTTTAAATAAAGGAAATTTTAAATAATGGTTACTACTTCAAAATCCAATGTTACTTCTGGTGATGATTTTACGCCTACTTCGCTTGCTGAAAATGCTGAGGTTGTTATGGAGCGTCGTATCGTTGCCCGTAATAATAGTGGCGATCCAACTGAAACTGCACAAGAGTGCTTTCGTCGTGTTGCGCGTAATTTAGCTGAAGCAGAGAAACATTTTGGTGCTTCGGATAAAGAGCAATCTGCGGTTGAAGAAATGTTTTATAGACTTATTTCTTCTTTAAATTTCCTTCCCAACTCACCAACTCTTGTTAATGCAGGTCGTGATTTGCAACAACTTTCCGCATGTTTTGTTCTACCTGTACCAGACTCAATTGATGGTATTTTTACAGCTGTCAGACAAACTGCCGTAATTCATAAGTCTGGTGGTGGAACAGGATTTTCTTTTTCACGCCTTCGTCCTGCATCCGATCGAGTTCAAAGTACTATGGGTGTTGCTAGTGGCCCTGTTTCTTTTATGAAAGTTTTTGATGCTGCAACTGAAGCCATTAAACAAGGTGGGACTCGTCGTGGCGCTAACATGGGTATTCTGCGTGTTGACCATCCAGAAATTGATGGATTTATTTCGATGAAGTCTGATATGTCTACTCTTACCAATTTTAATATTAGCGCTGCTGTTACTGATGATTTTATGGAAGCACTTGAAAATGATAAGGAATATAATCTTGTTAATCCCAATACAGATAAGGTGGTTGGTCGTAACCAGGCGGCTTCTGTGTGGAGTGCACTAGTAGAAAATGCTTGGGCGAATGGTGACCCAGGAGTTATTTTCATTGATCGGATCAATGATTCTCGAGCAAACCCTGTTCCTGATCGAGGGCCCGTTGAGTCGACAAATCCTTGTGGTGAGCAGCCGCTTTACCCATATGATTCTTGTAATTTAGGTTCTATTAATCTTGCCCGTTTTGTTGATGGTGATTCGGATAAACGTTCAGTTGATTATGATCGATTAGCTATTGCAGTTCATCAATGTGTGCATCTTCTTGATAATGTAATTGAAATGAACCATTATCCGATACCGGAAATAGATGAGACTTCAAATGCTATAAGACGTATTGGCCTTGGGGTGATGGGTTGGGCAGATATGCTTTTTGATTTACATTTGTCATATGCTTCAGATGAGGCAATTGATCTAGCTAGGGAGGTAATGGCGTTTATCCAGAAAGAAGCTGATGTTGCGTCAGAACAATTGTCTGCAGTACGAGGTAGTTTCCCTGATTGGGATCGTTCTCTTTATGGTCCTAATGGAAGTGAAGGACCTCG
>CAWVTC010000092.1:0-7318 GCA_963933025.1 uncultured Dehalococcoidia bacterium
TAACAGAAACCGTGTAATTGAGCGATAAGCGGTTTTTCAAAATTTAGCATTTCTAGCCATAAATCACGTTCATGCCGCGCCTCACGAGACGCAAAAACATTGGGTGCAGTGCCAAATTCCGAAATATCTGCGCCTGCGGAGAAGCAAGGACCATTTCCTTGGAAGACTACTATTTTTACGTCGGGTATATCGCGACATGCTAGTAGATATTCCCAAATTAGATCACGCATAGCTAGATTAATCGCATTTAATTGTCGTGGGCGATTTAATATAATTGTTGCTATGCCACGCTCATCAATTTCAAAAAGTACTGGATCCAATTTAAGTCTCCAGACTACTGGCGCCAGTCAGGCTTCCGAATTTGACTGCGTGATCGTCTTTGCAAACCACGTGCGAAGTCTTCATTTGCCTTCTCAGTTAATTCAGTTAAGTCATCTGAACCTAATTTCATCTCGGCTGAACGCCAACGTTTAAGCGTTGCTTTATCTTTGGGCGGGAGTTCGATTTCATTAGCCATTTTACGTACTAATACGATTAAAAGTTCATTAATTTCTTCATCGGTATAACGGATTTCCATAATTTATGTCCTTTTAGTCTCGTATCTTCCAAGATGTTTCACACGTCGCATCAAGGTTTGATCTATATGTGCATTTAGTGCGTCGTTCAATTCATCTGTGAGGGAAGCTAATTTTTCACTTTCCTCCTGATGTTCTGATCTCCAGAGACGGATCGCCTCAGTAGCTTCTTCAGATACCTCAGCATTATCAATGGCTACTGCACTAACTAACATCATTAGTGACCAAGCCTCTGCGTCTTCAAGTAATACAATCATTTAATCACCTGTTCCTACCAGCATTATTCCCCCAGTTTATTGTAGTAGTCTAGCGGTTAAATTCCTGCTGAACTACTGAACCTTGAGTACTGTTACTGTTGTTCTGGTTTGTTTGAGATTTGCAGCATTTTTGAAGCATGTGGTTTCTCAAAAAATATTGTGGTGCTTGGGAAGAATTATATGAGATTTGCAGCGACAAAGTTTAAATGAGTATCATACTTTCTTCGGGTAAAACTGTGTCTGTAGAGATAAAAAGGACGAAGCGAAAAAAAACAGTTTCTCTTTTAATTAAGGGTGATCAAGTATGTTTGGTTATTCCTAAGAAACTTACGCAGCAAAGAATCGATGAGATTCTTGTGAAAAAAACCCGCTGGATTCAAAAAAAATTATATGAGAACAGACTTCATAAGTTGCCATCCGCGAAGATTTATGTAGATGGAGAAATATTTACGTATCTTGGGAAGAATTATCGTTTGAATTGTAAGGAAGGAGAGCAGGTTGGAGTGAGGTTAAAAGGTGGTGAACTTCGCTCAGTAGTGCAATGTGGCCTGTCAGATGTGGATGAGGCTCAGACACATCGTAAACAGATCAAAGATTGGTATGAACAACGTGCTTTCGAAGTATTGACGAAGCGAACACTAATGCATGCAGAAGCTTTGAAAGTGTACCCAAAATCTTTAAAAGTAAAAAGTTATAAAGCTCGTTGGGGATCATGTTCGGCCAAAGGTGATATCGGGTACAACTGGAAAATTGTGATTGCTCCACAGAGAATTGTGGACTATGTCATTTTTCATGAACTTAGTCATCTTTTTCATCATGATCACTCTGAACATTTTTGGAGCCAAGTAGAAAAATATGTTCCTGATTATCGTGAAAGTCGCTCTTGGTTAAAAAAGAATGGACCGAGTCTAGTTCTCTAATTTTCCAGATAAAAATAGGTGATTTACGCACGACGTTACGTTAACGAATCATTTAGTTACCTGTAAATTTAGGATCGCGTTTTTCTATGAATGCACGCACACCCTCTTCTCGATCGGTTGTTGTTTGTAGTAGTAATGTCAAATCTGTTTCGTAACGAAGAGCTTGTTCAAGCGGCATTTCTAGCCCCTGCCAGACAGCTTCCTTTGCTATACGAATCGCCAGTCGTCCCCTACTTGCTATAGTGCTGGCTACTTCTTGGGCTAATGTCCAGCTTCCTTCCTTTTCTGATGCAATTCTTGATATCAAACCCAAAGCCAATGCATTCTCCATTTCGAGAGCTTTTTTTTCTTTAGGTAAAGGGTGATGTGGGCCAAGTAAATGTTTTATACTTTTTCCAAAAGTGAGGCTACGGGTTTTGGGGAGTGACAGAGTTCCATTAGTTTCTCCAATACGTAAATCACAGGATAGTGAAAATAAAGAATCCTTTCCTCTAATTGTTCCTACAAGTGCTGCAATAATAGGTAAAGGATAGCGTTTTCTTAGCCAGTGAAAATCAGCAATCATCCAGTTATTAATCGATTTTTCCTCTATCCGAATTGCTACAGCATGTACACCTTGATGGTTTAATTCAGTTAATGCAGAGCGAAGTGTTTTTCGATCTGCTTCTTCAACTTCAAGGATACCTACGTGATCTTTTATTGTTACGGTCAACGTCATATCTACAGACTACCGCTTAATCTGATTTTGTGAGAGATAGAACTTGCAATATTTGGCAACTCAGTTCCATTATTACGTAATGAGTGATTTTTCGACTAAAACTCCTATAGAGCAGGAGAAGGTTTCCTGGCTGCATGATCGTTCAGCTAGACCTGTACGTTCTTTGTTAGAAATAAAATCAGTAGGGATAGTTGCTCTAGCCGTATTAATGTCAATAGCGCTTATTGCCCTTGCTTTTCAAGCACGTGCCTCTTGGGATGTTACGAGAGATTGGGTAGTGCCTGGGACGATACCATTATTTTCGGTAGCTGGTGTTTGCCTTGTTCATCTTTTGGTAAGGCGTGCTTTTCGTGAATTAACGCCTGCATTAATTTTTTTATGCCTAGTAGTCATCTTTACGATTCTTAATCTTGTCCGTTCCGGTTACAGTGACGGCCCAGATGCAATGCGTGATAGTTTCTCGATTCTGACAGGTATTTTCCTTACGCTTACAGTAGTTTCATCAGTGATTGCTGCTTTAGTAGTTGAGCTTCGTCGTCCTGTTAAGGTTTCATTGCCGGAAGATTAATCTCTAGAATTGCTCAAGTTAGTTAGTGATCTTTGCATCAAAAAATTCCTTAAATTCCTTTGCGAAAACTTTTGCAGCTTCACTGAAATCATATGATGCGGCACATTCTTTCTGTACGCTCGTAATCTCTAGATTTTCGAAACCACAGGGATTCATTAATGAAAAGTGAATCATTTCGGGAGCCACATTTAAGGAAGCGCCATGCATAGTTACTCCTCGTTTTATAGATATCCCGACTGAGCCGATCTTTTTTGTGTCAACCCATACCCCTCGAGTCATTTTTTGTTTTCGTTCTCCAGTTAGACCCCATGTTTTTAATGAACGAATCATTATCTCCTCAAGTGCATCTATGTATGCGTATGCACTCAAGCCCCATTCCCTCAATGCAATGATTCCGTAAGCTACTAGTTGTCCTGGGCCATGGTAGGTAATATCGCCACCTCTTTCCGTTTGAACAATTGGTATACCTTCTGCTTCAATTTGTCCGGTACTAACTTTCAAGTTTGGTGTGGGATGATTTCTACCTAAAGTGAACACAGGATTGTGTTCGGTTATAAGAAGAGTGTTCTCAATGCTTCCTTTAACACGTTGCTTTTGAATATCTCTCTGTAATGTTAGGCATTGGTTGTAATCTGTTCGTCCTAGATTGATTAGAGTTAGTGTCCTATCCATTTTTGTGAAATATTTTGGGTTGACGGTGTTTGTAATAAAAGCACATGGTCTATTAATCTTTCCCTTTGATGCGTTCCCACATTAGTTTCCCGATAATTTTTTTGATTGCTGGGGAGTCCAATGTTTCAGTTTTTATATTGTGCTCCTTTGCAAATTTAATTTCTTTATTCACTCCAGCCGATTTTTTAAATCCAGGCATACAAGCTACTAGGAGGAATTCTGCACGTTCTAGCATTGCTAAATCGAAAGTTAACCATCCTTGAGGAGGTTCGGGTAGGTTGCTCTTTTCTGTGTATGCTATGGGTGAAAAAACAACACGCCCATCTGCTACTAAAGAGCTTGTTATCAGCCGTACGCTCTCACAGCGCGCAGCCATAACATCGGGATTTTCATGTTCGAATGGGGAAGCTAAGTAAGTAAAACCCATATTTTTAAGTAGTATCCGTGATTGTTAGCGAAGCAGTTTTTTTAAATGGTTCCCCCGGCCCTTTTGCTGATATCACTTTGTAAATGCCAGAGTGTTGACTAGTCTGCATATCCCAATGCCTTCGCTGTTGTCGGAAAAACCTCGCAAAAAATCTGCATGCATGCATTAGCAATATCCATATGTTCTTTTTGGGTACCGTGCCCACTTCTAAGGTTAATATAATGTATCCAGGAGCGACAGGAACCAGTCATGTATAGCCTTGTTGGAGTTGCTAATGGGAGCACAAAGCGGGCACATTCTTTGGCAATTCCTTGTTGTAGAAGTTCTTCATATAGGTCTTTTGCTTGCGTGAAGTGATAGAGGATTTTTTCTTGAAGGTATTTACGCTGCTCCTCAGGTAGATCATCAATAGAATTTTGGCGATTAGAGTGATCTTGTCTACGGAGTTCAGGGATAGGAATATCATTATCAAGTAAGTTGACATCGGAATACCTTTGTGAGAATTCTTGAAAAGTAAAACTACGATGTCGGAGAATCTGTGCAGCAAGGCCTCTAGTGGTATTTATTTCTATAGTCATGAATGCTTGCTCGAACACCGACCAATGTTCATGGTTAATACAATATTTTAATAAGCCCGAAAAAGATTCATTTTCCTGGTTGTTTGGATTACTTACTCGTGCAATGTAAGCCATTTGATTTTCAGGATCTGGTGTAACCTGAATCAATTTTACATCACTCATTGGTATACGTTTTTTCAGTCATCTGTTCAGACATCGGCGTGATATAAAGAGTACTGGAAGTCATGTGCTTTAATTTTATTGGATTCATACTATGATCGAGGGACATTGATTCAAGAGCCATTGCACCCCTCCTAGTTTAAGTGCGAAGTACTTTTAGGAATGTATAGCTCACTTAAATATTTGTCTATCTTCCTGATTAACATCTGGAAATTTAAATTGTTTTAATCTCTCTACTACCCCTATTTTACTTAAATATTTTCCTGCAAGGCTTTTTCTTCCAGTTACTGTACTTAATAATTTTCTCAGATCTTTTGGCGTATCCAAATCAAGATAAAGTTCAGGTGGAGTTATTATTGTTGCTGGCAATCCAGCGATATTGGCACTTATGCAATGCTGGGCACAACTTTGCGGACCATATTTTGCGACAAACTTTTTTGGAGATCGTAGGAAGATTGCGTTAGTCCCTCCATCGAAACTTTTTGCTATGACTACTGAGTTGGTACGTAAAGATGCTTTTTTTAATTGGTGTAAGGATTTTGCTGTTATAAGCGGCAAGTCAGCATGTACGATTAAAAGCTCTGTACGTGCCATTTTACTAATCACATAATCAATCTGATCATTTAATCCGGTAAGACTTTTTTGTTCACCAAAAACATTTATGTCATTTGTGATCAATGATTCAATATCTTCATCTGCAGTCAGAATGGCAGGAGTAAATCCAGCATCTATGCCAGCAGTAATAGCTGTTTGGAGTGTTTTTAGTGTTAATTGAGCCCGCTCTTTTTCGTCAAGAAAATTTTGTAAACGCCCCTTTGTTTTGATGAGATGATTAACTGGAATTAGAAGATTTGGCTGTCGTGCCGTCATATTTTTTTGAGCCTAATTTTTAAATGCGCCCATGGCACTTTTTAAATTTTTTATTGCTGCCACAATGACAAGGATCATTCCGACCGATTTTTTGTTTTTTTCCTGATGCTAAATCGGAAACCGTTCCAGTTGCTTGCCTCTTTACTGCTATAGAACCATTTGAATCTTGTTGAGAATCCTGAGGTTTATTAATTGCTTGTCGTGTTGGTTGATTTGGGCGGAGTTGGGCGGCCTCTTGAAGTTGGTGTGGCTTTATGCGAAATATTGATTGAGAGATTTGGCGTTGAATATTTCCTTGTAATTGTTGGAACATATCAAAACCTTCTCGTTTAAAAGCAACAAGTGGGTCCACTTGTGCGTAAGCTTGAAGCCCAATGCTCTGCCTCATTTCGTCCATTGCAGTTAAATGTTGTTGCCAGTGGTAATCAATTGAGTCGAGGATCAGCCACTTTTGTACCTTATTGAATAGGTCAGCTCCTGCTTTTTTTGAGGTTTCCTCATACCTATCCTCGAGTTTGTTAAGTGCCTCATCGGCTACTGTTTCTCCAAGACGTTCTATTTCTGTGATTGATAGTACAGTTTCTTCTGTCATCAATTCACCAAGTTGAGTGTGAATATATTCAGGATCCCCAGAGCTCCTGTCAATGATCGAATCCACTTCTTTTGTAATAAATGTCAGGATGTTTTCACTTATGTTTGTACCTTCTAGGACTTTATCGCGTTCTTCATAAATTATCGTGCGCTGTTCGTTCATGACATCATCGAATTCGACTAGACGTTTCCGGATATCAAAATTGTGTCCTTCGACTTTTTGTTGTGCTTGTTCTATGGCCTTTGTAACCATTCTAGATTCTAATGGCATGTCATTAGTCATACCTATTTTTTGCATCATACCTGGTACCCAATCAGGTGCGAAACGCTGCATAATGTCATCACCAAACGAAACGTAAAATCGACTGGATCCTGGATCGCCTTGCCGTCCCGATCTGCCTCGAAGCTGGTTGTCGATCCTACGTGACTCATGTCTCTCTGTCCCAATGACATGAAGTCCACCGGCATTTTTACTTGCCTCCTCTAGCTTGATATCAGTGCCGCGTCCAGCCATGTTAGTTGCGATCGTTACAGCACCCAGCTCCCCGGCATGTTCAATGATTTGGGCTTCTTTTTCATGTTGTTTTGCATTCAAAACAGCATGTTTAATTCCGCGACGCTTTAATAATTCAGCAACATGTTCTGATTTTTCGATTGATGTAGTGCCTACCAGAATAGGTTGTCCAATTTTGTTACGATTTTCGATATCTTCTACAACTGCATTAAATTTAGCTGCTTCGTTTATGTAGATTAAATCTTCATCATCTATCCTTACCATCGGCTGATTGGTCGGAATTACAACTACATCTAAGGAATAAATTTTTGCAAACTCTTCTGCTTCGGTTTCGGCTGTTCCAGTCATTCCCGCGATTTTTTTATAAATTCGAAAATAATTCTGAAAAGTTATCGTTGCATGTGTTAGCGATTCTCGCTGGATTTTTACTGATTCTTTTGCCTCGACAGCTTGATGAATTCCATGGCTC
>CAWVTC010000093.1:0-7272 GCA_963933025.1 uncultured Dehalococcoidia bacterium
TTGTGCTAGTGCTGGATAATCACCTATTTCAGTAAACTCAGCACTTATGTTTGTCTCTGATCTCGAAAAAAAGTCACGGCCTTTCTTTCCAACAGTAACTATTGATACCGGTTCACTTAAGTTTGCAACAAATTCAGCAGTTTCTCTGTTTAAATTAGAATTCAGGGCACCGCAAAGTCCTCGGTCAGGAGTTATATGTAGGACACCTATATTTTCAACAGGTCTTTGCACAAGGAAAGAATGTTTCGATTCATCATCCACATTATCACCAGCCGAAGCCAATGAAGCCAAAACAGTTTGAATTTTATCAGCATATGGTCGCCCTTCAGTTGCTCGATCCTGGGCACGCCGCATTTTTGAGGCAGCAACTAGCTGCAACGCATTAGTTATCTTTGCCGTGTTTTTAACGGAAGTAATTCTTCTTTTTAACTGACGAATCGTTGGCATATTATTCCTAGTAAGGAATTGTCTCCTTTACTTCGTTAATAGCTGTAGTCAATGAATCACGAGTTTCATCAGTCAAATCCTTCTCTGTTTCAATTGTTGAAAGAATCTCAGGTTTATTACTGTGTAAATAAGCAGACAATGCAGCTTCAAAAGACTGAACTTTTTCAACTTCTACATCATCAATTAGACCTTCGGTAAGACCAAACAGAATCGCGACTTCTTCAGCTAAACTTTTTGGAACAAATTGGCCTTGTTTTAAGACTTCATTAGCTCTCAGTCCTCGCTCTAACTGACGTCTTGTTACTGCATCCAAATCACTTGTTCCAAATTGCGCAAATGCCTGCAATTCTCGAAATAATGCATGATCAAGTTTTAATCGACCAGCTACAGCCCGCATAATTTTCGTTTGAGCTGCACTACCTACACGACTAACTGAAATTCCTACATTCAATGCAGGTCTTATTCCTGCATTGAATAAATCTGGCTCGAGATAAATTTGACCATCCGTTATCGATATAACATTCGTCGGGATATACGCAGAAACATCATTTGCTTGTGTTTCAATAATTGGAAGGGCCGTTAATGAACCTCCCGAAGCCAATTTTGCAGCCCTTTCTAATAATCTGCTATGCAAATAAAAGACATCACCTGGATAAGCCTCTCTTCCTGGAGGCCTGCGTAGTAACAATGAAATTTGTCTGTATGCCCAGGCATGCTTACTTAGATCATCGTAAACAATCAATGCATCTTGACCACTCTCCATAATCTCCTCACCCATCGCACATCCAGCATATGGTGCAAGGTACTGCAATGCAGCAGATTCAGATGCACTAGCAGCAACTACAATGGTGTGTTCCATAGCGCCATTTTCTTCAAGCTGGCCAACAATTTGTGCAACCTTCCCAGCCTTTTGACCAATTGCTACATAGATACATATCAAATCCCCACCCTTTTGGTTGATAATTGTATCAATAGCAACGGCACTTTTACCTGTAGAACGATCACCAATTATTAACTCTCTCTGGCCGCGACCTACAGGGATCATTGAGTCGATCGCCTTTATTCCGGTCTGTACAGGACTATTAACACTCGATCTTTGAGTGACGCCAGGAGCAATTCTTTCAATAGGTCTCGTTTTAGTTGTACCTACTGGTCCTTTACCATCAATAGGATTACCAAGGGCATCTACAACACGTCCAACAAGTTCTTTTCCAACAGGTACTTCGATAATTCTTCCAGTTGAACGTACTTCATCACCTTCTTTAATATCTTGATAATCACCTAAGATCGCAGCACTTACAGATTCCTCCTCTAAATTCAGAGCAAGCCCCATCGAGCCATTGGGGAATTCAAGTAACTCAGAGTATCTTACATTTGCAAGACCGGTCGCGCGCGCTACTCCATCACCAGCATCTATTACCACACCGACATCTGCAGAAATGGTAGATGATTCAAATTGTTCTATCTGTTCACGAAGTATTGATGCAATCTCTTCAGGACGAACGGCCATATTTCCCTCTTTCTTTGCGCTACTGCGCCCCTTTTAATTCACTATGTAGTTCACGTAATCGAGTACGTAAACTACCATCTATTAAGTGGTCGCCAATTCGGATAATGATACCCCCCACGAGATCTTCATCCACCTTTGAGGTCGTTTCCACTTTCATTTCAAGAGAATCAGAGATTCTCTTGATTATTTCATCTAACTTAGTTTCTTTTAATTTAACAGCAGTTGTAATTTCAGCATGACATATACCTTCTACTTGATCAGCTAACTTATTAAAAGTTTCGTTTATAGATTGTGCTTCTTTAGTACGTCCTTTTTTTATTAGCAATTTTGTAAAACTCCGAGCATTCTTAGAAACATCCCCAAGAGCTTTATCCACTATTACATATCGTTTTTCAAGTGAAATAGAATTAGATAAAAGCACCTGGGCAGCTTCTGATTTGCTCAGCAAGAAGGCTATATCATCCAAATCTGATCGCCACTTAGATATAGAATTCTCGTCCAGCGCAATGTTTAGAATTGCCTGTGCATAGCGACGCGCAACTTGTGTGTCCGCCATCTATTTACCTTGCTTCGTAATTTCTGATTCAGCAAACGTTTCTTCGATGATTCTTTCATGATCATCTCGGTTAACTGATTGCTTAATAACACGTTCAGTTGCAGCTATTGTGACATCAGCAAATTCACCTCGTAATTCTGAAATAGCTCTATCTCGTTCTAAAGAAATTTCTTGAGTAGCACGTTCAAGCGCTGTTTCACGATTACGATCAGACTCAGAGCGAGCTTCTTCTTGAATACGCGTAGCAATTTGCTGTGCATTTGCAAGAATTTCCTGGCTTTGTTGCCTAGCCTCATCTAATTGGCCCTCTATAGAAGATTGGGCCTCAGATGCCTCTACACGTGCAGTTTCAGCAGCATCTAAGCCTTCTGCGATCCGTTGACGTCGACCATCTAACATACGCAGAATTGGCTTATATAATGTGAATCTCAACACAACTAGCAAAATTGCAAAGTTTACTATTTGTGCAATTAATTGCGGTAAGTTTATTCCTAAGGCAGAAAAGGCTTCACCCATGCGGGTTTCCTTTCGAAATTAAATCACAAAGGCGATGATGATTGCAGTAAGCAAGGCATAAATACCAATTGCTTCCGCAAACGCAACACCCAAGATCATATTTGTTTGAATTGAAGCACGAGCTTCTGGATTGCGACCTAACGCTTCCATAGCCTTGCCTACTAACATACCAATACCGATAGCTGGGCCTATAGCACCTAGTCCCATAGCTATACCAGCACCGAGCGCTTTACCTGCTCCGTCAGTAAGTGCCTGTAAAAAAATGTCCATTTATTGAACTCCTTCTTTCCTATTTGATAATTCTGAGAACGACAACGTTTAAATTGACGTTCCTTCTTTTTCTGGCGCTGCGTTCTCATCATGCTCTTCATCATCATGGTGTTCCACTGCCATCATGGCGAACACTAAAGTCAAAAGTGCAAAGACTGCAGCTTGGATGAAACCAACAAAAAGTTCGAGACCGTAGATGATGTCCACAATAACGAACGGTATCAGGAAAGTTAACATTAAAATGAGAACTTCCCCTGCAAAGATATTACCGAATAGCCTAAAGGCAAATGAAAGAACACGAATAAATTCTGAAAGCAGCTCAAGAAGCCCCACAAACGTGTTAAGAGGACTCGAAAAGTTAAAGAATTTTTTTAAGTAACCAAAACCTAAAGCTTGTAGTCCCCAAAATTCAACAATGAAAAATGAAATTAATGCTAGAGCCAAGGTATTATTGACGTCACTATAAACAGAACGAAATACCGGCACGACCAATGCTAATTTTTCACCTGGAAAGTCAATCGCAGACACAAACATAGCATTTCCTAAAAGTGCACTAGGAACACCGTGAGTATGATGTTCATCAAGGATAATATTTGGCGTAGTTGCACTATTATTCAAAGCGGTAAGTGCTGCTTGTACATCAGCTTCAGTTAGTTCATGATTTTCGTGTGAAGAAAGTTCAAAATCATCTACAAATGTAGTTGCTAAGAAAACAACATAATGATCAAGTGCTTGTGCCCCACTTAATCCTTTTTCTATCTCAAAATCAGCCGCTGCATCACCGGGGTTATCAATACCACGTACACGAATTGGTACTAGCCCAACACCGCCACTTTCTTCCATAACAAACGCTCCGAATCTTGTAGTCTCCTCAAAATTCTCGTTGTGCTCATGAGCCTCTTCTATTTCATGAAAAACATGATGTCCGACATCTTCAGTAATTCCAATCGCATTAAAAAAAGGAAGCAAACCAAACCAGTTTGAAACTAAGATGAAAATAAAAAAGGTTGCTATGACTGTAAAAAACTGCCTACCTTTTTCACGACCTGCTATATCTTCGACTTGATTAACTAAAAACTCTAACGAACCTTCAACAAAGTTTTGTGCACCACTAGGTAGCAATTTCATTGATCGTGTTGCAAGCCATGTGGTAATGCCAAGAAAAATGATTACGGCCCATGCAGTGATCATCGTATTTGTGATATGCCATGAACCCACTATCGAACTTGGACCATGCACAATAATTTCTGCAGCAACGATAATTTCAGGTTTCGGTCCAGATAGAACAACCCAGCCAATTACGATCCACGTAAGAATTCCTACTACACTTAGTGCTAACCAAGTTTTTTTCAACTACTTATTTCCCCTTACCCAAACTATCGTTATTGAGCCTCAGCCAAAAAGGTTTTAGCAAGCTATACCCTCCAAGGATGGAAAGCGCCAAACCTAGTATAACTCCAATAATCGTAAACATCGGTTTAAGACCAGTCTGCCCATCTAACCAGCTACCGAAAACGATACCGGAGATAACACAGATCGCAAAATACCACCCGGCACCCATCAAGTAGGCAGTGGGAACAACCCATCCACCCATTTGACCTCCTTCAAGCAGTCTTCAGCGGGAGAATAATAAGACTCTTCGGAAATAACACGCAAGCTATATCCTAATTATCCTTTTGGTTTATCAAAATCACTTAAATCCAAACCTTCGATAAAATCCTTAAATGCCCCTAATCGTTCTAACTCCTCAGGATCTATGGGAGCACCCACATCACGAGTAGCGATTCCAGATTCTTCATCACTAGTTAGTACAGTAGCTGCGCGATCTAATACAGATTCGTCTGCATAAATAGGAGCTTCAGCGCGAACAGCCAAAGCTATTGCATCAGATGGCCTGGAATCGATTGATACTTCTTCACCATTCATATCCAAAATAATTTGTGCAAAGTATGTATCATTCGAAATCTCATTCAAGAGAACATGATGTACAGAACCACCAAATTCCTCAAGTAAGTTTCGCAAAAGATCGTGGGTCAAAGGACGAATTGGTGAAACATTATGTAGGCGCATTGAAATACTTTCCGCCTCTGAGGGACCAATCCAAATTGTTAAGTATCTTTGAGTATCTTTTTCCCTCAAAATCAACATACGTTGATAACTTGTGAGCGAAAGTCGAATACTTTCAATGACCATTTCCTGCATCACACACCTCTTGGGCTAATCTTAACATTTGTTTTTGATTTGCCATTCATTTTTTAAATATTTTCCTCTAAATTATTTGGACTAAATTATGGCAAATCATTGGTTTTAGATATTCGTATCTTTGCGCGTGCTGTGAATTTTTTTCGTGCTATCAGCACCCGATGCTTACATTTAAGGCATTGCATCCCTATATCGGCACCAATTCGGAAAACTTCCCACCTATCACCACCGCATGCATGTACACGTTTCATCAACCAGAGATCACCTACAGAAATCCTTAAAATCTCTGGGGTCATACTCTCGGCTCTAGAGATTTTATCGAACGTTTAACTAAAGTACAGATTCTTTCTGCCTCTTTAGCCGAGTCATCTGGATGTATCCCAGCATAAGCAATTCCTCTTGATACATTTATGAGCATTTTCCCCCAGCCATTGTATGCCGCTTGGATCACATCATTAATACTCCCTCCTTGAGCTCCTATTCCAGGAACAAGTAAGGGTGTGTTGGGTACGAGTCTATGTATTCTTTGTAATTCTTCGGGAGCAGTAGCGCCAATAACTAAACCCACATTCGAACCCCACGTTATAACCATTTTTGCGAGATATTCATACAAAAATTGTCCATCATTAAGTGTTAGACTTTGAAATTGTTGAGCTCCAGGATTCGAAGTACGGCAAAGAATAAAAATGCCTCGATCTGAATACTGTAGAAATGGTTCAACGCTATCTTTTCCCATATAAGGATTCACCGTTACCGCATCAAATGCCCACTCGTCAAACAATGCTTTAGCATAAGCCTCTGCTGTAGAACCAATATCGCCACGTTTTGCATCTGCGATTACTGGGATGTTCTTGGGTATAGCTTTTAAAGTTTCCTCAAGTGCAATAAGACCTGGAATTCCATAACTTTCGTAGAACGCAAAGTTTGGTTTGTAAGCAACAGCAAAGGATTTTGTAGCTTCAATAAGCTCGCGGTTAAAGGAAGCTATTTCACTAACTGAATGCTGTTCCCCGTGGGGATCTAGTCCTACGCATAGAAGACTTTGTATTTCCGTACTTCTTTTTATAATTCTCTCAAAAAAACTAGTCATAAGATTCCGCAAAACCTAACTTAAGGATAACCGCCATGAAGTGATCTTGATCATGACTAGTAAAAAACCTTACCATTCCTACTTGATCATCAAGTTTCCCACATTGCTTTTCTTCAATTACTGCACATGTTTGTCTGGCAACAGCTGCTGAGGCGCCACACACGTTGACATTGGGAAATTGATTTTCAATAGCTTCTGAGATCAATTCATAATGAGTACAACCAAGTACTACTGTATCTACTCCATTAGATATTTCTTTACCTAATACTTTTTGGATCATCTGGGAAAGTAATGGGCTCTGTAAATCACCTGTCTCCACTAAAGTAATCAAGTCTTCACTCACGATGTTTGAAATAACAACATCACTACCGTTTTTGGACACAACATCTCTATACAAATCACCTTCTAATGTTCCAGAAGTAGCTAAAATAGCTATTTTTTTAGAAAGGGATTTCGTAACAGATGGTTTTACAGGGGGGACAATTCCAATGAAAGGAACATCAAAAACATTACGTAAATCATCTAAAGCAGCAGCAGAAGCAGTGTTACAGGCGACGATAATCAACTTTGCGTCAGCCTTTAATAATTGATGTGTTACTGCAAAGGCTCTCTTGCGAATTTCAGGCACTGAACGCGTTCCATATGGGAAATATCTAGAATCAGCAAAGTACACAATATTTT
>CAWVTC010000094.1:0-6739 GCA_963933025.1 uncultured Dehalococcoidia bacterium
GTTCTGTTGTTGCAACTTCTACAATTCGACCCAAATACATAATAATGACTCTGTCCGAAATGTTTTCAACTGCGCTTAAGTCATGACTTATAAAAAGATATGTCAATTCGAGTTTATCACGCAGGTCCTTAAAGAGGTTTATAATTTGAGCTTGGATGGAAACATCCAGTGCGGCAATTGCTTCATCACAAATTAGGAAATCAGGATTAACGGCCAAAGCCCTTGCGATACCAGTTCTTTGTCTTTGGCCACCAGAAAGTTGATGAGGATATCTGTTAAGAAACTGCTCGTCAAGTCCAGCGAGTGTCAAAAAATTTTTAACATAATCATCTCGATTTTTACGGTTCACTAAGCCATGATGAACTGGTGCTTCACCAACAATGTCAACAACTTTCAAACGAGGATTCAATGATGAAAAGGGGTTTTGAAAAACCATTTGAATTGAAAGTAAATGTTCTTTTTTAACTGGCGAACCATTTAACGAAATTCTTTCGCCTTTAAATATGATTTCACCACTCGTTGGTTCTAGAATGCCAGAAATCATTCTGGCAACTGTAGATTTTCCGCAGCCACTCTCTCCCACTAAGCCAACAACTTCCCCAGTCATCACGTCAAACGAGATGTCATCTACTGCATAAACTGTTTCTTTTTTTGTACTTTCACCAAAAAGATTGGCTACTCGCTGAAAGGAATCTAACTCTTTAACAAAATTTTTGCTTAATCCAGAAACTGACAACAGTGATTTCAATTGCTTACTCCAATAGGAAAATGACATCTATACTCACGCATAAAGTTCGAAGAGGTCACGGAGGGCAACGTCCTGCAGACCTCTTGAGCATTGCCACATCGTTCCATGAATGCGCAGCCATCAGGCAAATTCAACAAGGAGGGTGCTGTCCCAGGAATTTGCCTGAGGCGTTCATTGCGGCCCTGATTACCTGGAACCGAATCCAGCAAACCTTTAGTGTAAGGGTGCCTAGGATTATCAAGCACATCATCAACCAAACCTTGCTCTACAACTCTGCCAGCGTATTGGACAATGACCCTATCTGCCAACCCAGCAATAGTTGCAAGATCATGAGTAATCCATATGAGTGCTGTTCCATTCATTGTACAAAGTTTTTGAATTTCAGCTAAAACCTGCGCTTGGATTGTCACATCCAGCGCCGTTGTGGGCTCATCAGCGATTATCAAATCAGGTTTGTTGATTAAGGCAATTGCAATCGCAATACGTTGCCGCATGCCTCCTGAAAACTCATGAGGGTAGCTCTTCAAACGAGTTTCTGCAGAAGAGATGCCAACCTGCCTCAAAACGTCGATTGCCATATTTCGGGCGTCTTTGCGCGACACATTTTGGTGTGCAAGAACAGTTTCAATGATTTGCGTATCTATCCGCAAGACAGGATTTAGGGTCATCATCGGGTCTTGAAAAATCATCGAAAGACGCCCACCACGAATCATCCGTAGTTCGGCGTCGGTTGCATCGGCGAGGTTCGTGCCTTTAAAACTAACTGATCCTCCAACAACTTTTCCTGGATGGTCCACCAACCCAAGAACAGAAAATCCCAGGACTGATTTTCCTGATCCACTTTCTCCAACCAATCCAACAATCTCGCCAGGTCTGATTTCAAAACTTACTCCATCAACCGCCTTGACGAGCCCCTCTCTCGTATCAAAATAAGTTTTTAGGTTGGTTACTTTTAAAATTGGCGTTGAGCTTTCAAAATTACTTTTCATTACAAGTATTTCGAAATATCAATCTCTTGTGCAACGTTGCAAATGTAATCACCCCTCTTCTTCAAGGTGCTGGTACTACACATAGAAACGACACCGTCACAATCGTATTTGATGTCGATTGGCGCACGAGATAGGTCATCTATTGGATAAATTCGCGCCGCTAATTCTCCCGCCTTAACATCGGCACCTAAATTATACTCCGGCACAATCATTCCATCTATTGGAGCCATCAAACTTTCAATTTTTTGAAATTGCATAAAAGATGTATTGGTTGTGTGTTCTTCCACTGGTATGGCATCTAAGACACCCCACAGCTTCAGTGTGCGGTAGAGTCCAGAAAGAGCAATATGATAGGCTGAGGCGTGCAGGGTGGCCCCTCCTCTAATTTCTGTTGAGAAGCTGGGAATATTGTGTCTCTCACAAGCTGAAAGTAAAGATCCAGGTGACCCACCACCAGGAATTACCATCGAATATTCTGTGCCAAAGCAATTTACAGCATCAACTTTGGCCTGCATGAGGTTATTCTTTATACCGTATACAAATGTGCATGGGAGCCAATCAGACTGCGATGCGCCCGTGTGGAAATCAAGCGCGAAATCAACTTTTGGTAATAGTTGATTATCAATGTAGTTTGCAATCTGTTCTGTTGGTGACCCATCTGGCGCGCCTGGGAAAATGCGATTTAGGTTCATTTGATCTAGAGGTGAAACACGGCTCACAGCGCAAAATGCGGGATAATTAGTAGTCGGCAGTATGATCATATGCCCATTTATCTTCTTCACATCCTGACACGCAACAAACCGTCTTAATGCCGCTATCCCAGCATATTCATCACCGTGAACTCCTGCAGTCAATAAAACAGTAGGCCCTGAACCATTTTTCATTGAAATGATTGGAACAGGTATCGTGCTGCAACTGTACCTATCATCCGAATGGATCAATTTTAAGTAACCTATCTGTAAACCATCGGCGTCCAGATCTATAGAACAATGTAACATTTTAGTCTCCTTTTAAGATTAAGTGAAAAAAATTTTACCTTTGCAGGCGAGGGTTAAGAATATCTCGAAGCTGATCACCAACAAAATTTATACCAATCACAGTAAGTAATAAGACAAAACCTGGCAAAATACTTATCCAAGGGTGACCAGATAGAAGGTACTCAAATCCGTTTGCAATAAGTGATCCCAGAGAGGGCTCTGTAACTGGCAGGCCGAGACCTAGAAAACTCAGTGTCGCTTCAAGAGTGATCGCGCTGGCAACTTGTAATGTTGCCAATACGATTAACGGTGCTGCACAATTTGGCATTATATGTCGAAACATTATGCGGCTCGACCCAAGCCCAAGACTTTTGGCAGCCTCAACGTATTCCTTTGATGCTTCAGACAGAGCTACCCCTCTGACTAGTCGTGCGTATAGTGGCCACTGGGCTAAAACAATTGCGAGAACTACATTACCAATACCTTTGCCCAGTATGGCCAACAGAATCATAGCGATTAATATACTGGGAAAACTGAGTTTGAGATCAATCAATCGCATTACAAGAATACTTACAATTCCACCAAAATACGCTGCTGACAAACCGGCTATTGAGCCAAAAAAACACGCGATTAGCACGCTTGACGCCGCAACTATCAAACTGATACGCACTCCATGCAAAATTGCGCTAAGCATGTCTCTACCTTGATCATCACTCCCCAGCCAGAAGGTAAACAACTGGTCCCGCCTGGCGCCAATGATTACAATTTCAATTTTATGTTTTTCTTTTAGCTCATTTGGAATGGTAAAGGCCAAGTGCTCTAAATGGTTAAATTGTAATTTCCATTCCCGTCGGAATTTATTTTTTTCCCCTACAGAAACTTTTGCGCCTTTCGGTAATCTTCTCAAGCGAACTTCCGCTATCTCTCCTAATTTAAAATCTGGGTTTTCACCAAACTTTATACGGTATGTGCGATCACTACCGATCTGATTAAGCGAAATTTGCAAATCACTCAGAAAATCTTGTTGTTTCATAGTTATTTTTTCTACCAATGGTTTCTGAGCGATGTCCTTTGGTAATTTTAATTCTAATTTAAGTATTTGTTTTGGAGCTTCTCCTTGCTTCATAGAACCAGGAGGCAAACGACCATCCCTAATATCTATTTTGGCCAAATCGTAGGGATCCTGCGGAGATAGAAGTGGAGCCAAAAGACCAGCACCAAACATAATTGTTAATATTATCAGACCAACTATTGCAGTTTTACTTTCCAAAAAAAGCAACATTGTTTGCTGAAATGGTGATTTGTTTGGAGGTAAATTCATTCAGCAGTTCCCACACTAATTCGCGGATCAAGGACAGAGTAGAGTAGGTCAACGACTAGATTAATTAGAGAGAACAGGACGGCTACAATTATTAAATAACTAACGATAACTGGACGATCTAAAAGGAAGATGCTGTCTATGATAAGTTTACCCATTCCCGGCCAGGAAAATATGGTTTCTGTGATAACTGAGAATGCAATTAGTGATCCAAATTCCAAGCCAATTACAGTAATTAGTGGTATACCCACATTTTTGAGAATGTGGATAAAAATTACCCGTGATCGAGAAAGTCCCTTTGCATGGGCAAATTTGATATAATCTAGAAGGGCAACTTCCATTACATTCGCGCGGGTTAATCTAAGCAACAAGGCAGCGTAGAATATGGACAAGTTTAGGGATGGAAGGATAAGGTGGCTAATACCGTCTAATGTAAAAATACTAGAATGAATTCCCAAAAATACACCTACTTCCCCACGACCCGTTGATGGAAGCCAATGTAAACTCACTGAAAAAATTAGAATTAACATAACGCCTTGCCAGAAATTTGGGATGCTAACTCCAAATATTGACAAACCCATTATTACTTTTGAAAATCTTGAATTTGGATGTAAGCCAGCATAAATACCCAGAGGCACACCCATAAGGATTGCAAGTATTAGTGCCGTAGCCGCAAGCTCTAGAGTGGCTGGCATTCGTTCCAAAACTAGCCCTAGTGCTGGCACCTCATGATAAAATGAGTAACCCAAATCGCCTTGCAATATATTTTGAACGAAAATGAAATACTGTTTCCATAGTGGTTCATTTAAGCCTAAAGCTCTTGAATAGTTCTCTATGTCCTCTCTATCGGCATCCGGCGGTAACAGCATATCCACTGGACTTCCTACAGCGTATAAAGCCAGAAATACTAGCAACGAAACCATGATTATAACGAAGACACTTTGCGAGCACCTACGTAGTATAAAGGCTAACATTTTCTCACCGTAGATTGTTTACCTGACTAATGCGGGACCTCTCCCGCATTAGTCAGGTAAACAATCTAATGCGGGACCTCTCCCGCATTAGATTTACTTGCCTTCAAAATCATATCATTTCGAAGACTTAATATAGGTTGGTAAAGTTAGCTCATCGGTTCTCGGTACCACTTGAAAACCTTTTCTAGACGCCCAGATATTCACCTGAAAATGAGTGGGTATAATGGCCACTTCATCCATTGCTATTGCCATTGCTTCTCCCAGCAGTGCATTGCGTTCTTCAGTATCAAGTGTTTGCGAAGCCTGGGTGAAAAGACGATTGAATTCCGCATTTTCATATCCACCGTAGTTATTTATGCTCCCGGAGGTCAGCGCTGGGCGCATTACTTTGGAAGCTTCCCCAGAAGTGCTTCCCCAGCCAACCATAAACATCGACATTTCTTTTTTACGGGCTCTCCCATAATAACCAGTAACTGGTTGAGTTTCCACTGTTACATCTATCCCTAAACGGGCAAGCATTTGTCCGACACCCTGGGCAAGCTTACCATCATTAATGTAACGATTATTAGTCGCATGTATTGTCAACTTAAATCCATCTGCATACCCAGCATCCGCCATAAGTTTTTTAGCTCCCGCCAGATCGTATGAAGGAATTTCAATATCAGGATTATGGCCACCAAGTTGCTCGGGCACCACTTGATAAGCTGGAACCGCCCACCCTTGCATAACGTCGTCGATCAATGAATCACGATCAATTGCCAACGTAATGGCCTGCCGAACGCGTATATCACTCATTGGGTTTTTAATTTCGGAACCGTCATTACCTTTTACGAATGGAGAATTATCTCTGGCAATATCTGGGACCCAGAACATAACGCGATTAGACTCAGTTTGTACTACAGATATGTTTGGATCAGATTCAAGTCGTTCCATTTCCGTCGTTGGAACTGCATTGATTACATCCACATCACCGGACAGCAATGCGGAAACTCTCGATGGATTGCTAGTAATTGGAAGCACAGTAACCTTATCCCATTCAGGCGCTTTTCCCCAATAAGACTTGTAAGCTTTAAATTCTATTTTTTCTCCAGGTTTATAGATTTCAAACATATAAGGCCCAGTGCCAATTGCAGCTTTACCACTATTAAAATCAGAAGGTTCCACCTGACCAACATCACTGCTAATAATCATTATGCCTGTCATGTAGGCTGGAAGTAGTGGGTCGAATGCTTTCGTTCGTATATGAATAGTGTAAGGATCAATCACTGATACTGTATCAATTGATTTCATTGAGCGAGCATAACGAGTAGGTTTTTCCTTTGTGCCCGGCGCCCGCTTGAATGAAAACGCTACGTCTTCAGCGTCAAAAGTACTTCCATCATGAAAAGTAACACCTTTCCGTAACTTAAACTCCCAGACTAATGGGTCACTGGTGACCGACCAGCTCTCAGCCAGCTCTGGTTCAAGCTTTTGATACTGACTAGAATGGATCAAAGCTTCAAATATTGTCTTCTTGATCTGAACGTCTGAGGCAATCTCTGTCAGATGAGGATCAATACTAGCTACTTCCGTCAGCACACCTATCCTAAGATCTGCGGCAAAAACCGGCGAAATAGCGACCAAAAGAGGAGCCATTAACGTAATTAACCTAGTTGAATTTATCATTTTCATTTTCCTTTCTGATTCATTCAGACTTATTCATTTTCTAATAATTTGTGGAAAATGTGACATAG
>CAWVTC010000095.1:0-6698 GCA_963933025.1 uncultured Dehalococcoidia bacterium
CAACGAGGTAATTTGATCTAAAAGTAGATCAAATTACCTCGCCATCTAAACCTGACAATTTACGTAGACTAATTATTCCTCAAGGTGTAGAATTTGCCCACTTAATTTAGGGGGGGTCGCATGGCACGGTACGACAAAATTATAAAAAATGGAACGATTGTAGATGGACTTAGAACACCACGTTTTACGGGTGATATAGGCATTAAAGACGGGAAAGTTGAAGCAATCGGTAATATTGATGCAAGTGAAGGTGCTGAGGTTCTAGACGCGACTGGATTGATCGTTGCCCCTGGTTTTATCGATTTACATACACATTATGACTCACAGATTTTTTGGGATCCTTATTGCACAATTTCAGGCTGGCATGGTGTTACATCTGTAGCAATAGGCAATTGTGGCTTTGGTTTTGCTCCGGTAAAAGGGACAGAAGAAGACCGCAATCGAGCAATGCTCACTATGTCTCGCAACGAAGCAGTGCCGCTCGAATCAATGCAGGAAGGTATGCCTTGGGATTGGGAAACATATCCAGAGTTCTTGAATAGTCTTGATCGAACACCTAAAGGCGTGAACTTATTAACCTATATGCCACTAACTCCTCTAATGGCATATGTCATGGGAATCGAAGCTGCAAAAAGCCGACCAGCTAATGAAGAAGAAATGACAGAAATGACTCGTCTGATGGAAGAAGCTATGGCAGCAGGAGCATGTGGATGGTCAGCCCAACTGGGTGGTGAAAACGATGTTCAACGTGACTATGACGGAACTTCGATGATTACAAATGTAATGAGTGAAGACGATCTTGTTTCCTTCGCTCGAGTTCTCCGAAAAGTAGGCCGTGGATTCATTCAGTGTATCGGTGCAGGAAAAGAACTCACAGAAACCTTAGCTTCTGAAAGCGGAAGACCTGTGATCTGGAATGTTCTTGCAGTTGCGACTGACCAACATGGAATTGCGATGCCTGCATACAAGGAAACGATGGCTTGGCTAGACGATGCAAACTCACGTGGTATCCGCATTTTTGCACAAGCCTTAACCGCAGAGAATAACTTCCAATTCACATTGGAAGATTGGAATTTGTTTGACAGTAGCCCTGTTTGGCGTGAAATGACCATCGGAACGGTTGAAGAACGGAAGGAAAAGCTGACCGATCCCGAAAGAAGGACAGCTGCAAAAGAAGAATATGATAACGCACCATATGGTGGTGCAGGCGTTGTGTTCTCATTTGCCGATCTGATCGTTGGTGAAATTGAAGATGCTGAACTGCGCGCCGAAAACGAAGGCTTAACGGTTGGTGAAATTGCTGAACGAGATGGCAAGCATGTTATCGATGCATTTCTTGATCTTTCAGTGGCCGATAACCTGCAGGCTTTGTTTGTTACGGCGCCACGACCTAACGATATGGTAGCAATGAAAGAGATGGCCAATTCTGCCTTCGCCTTGCCAGGTGTGTCTGATGGTGGTGCACATACAAAATTTATTACCTTAGGTCGATACCCAACAGAATTTCTTGCACTTCTCGTGAGGGATAATGAAGTCATGGATCTAGAAGCAGCTCATTGGCGCCTAAGTGCTTATCCTGCACTTGCAGCCGGGTTCAAAGATCGAGGGGTACTCAAAGAAGGTTCTCCTGCTGACATCGTTGTCTACGACTTAGATACACTAGAGATGGGGGAGACAGAAAAAGCTTATGACTTCCCTGCAGGTGCATGGCGTCTTATCCGTAAACCAAAAGGCTATCGCTGGATTATGGTTAACGGTGGAGTGACTTTCGAAGATGGTGAGTGCACAGGTGCCACACCTGGTGCATTACTGCGACATGGCACGGCTTAGCCGCTTAAATTCGGTTAAGCAAAACCAAATGCGAATTTCCGGATAGAACTGGCTAATGGGCATGAAGTACTTGACACATTAGTGGCAGAATTCGCAGAAATTATATTCGTGTCTTACCCGGGGATATCCTGTAGGCGGCCAGCCCAATTCCAGACCTTTGTCCACATACAATCCCATTCAAGTTCCATATACTCTTTTGAGGTATAACGCTCTTTAGGGATAAGCTCTGTGCCCAATACTAGTTCGGGGGCCTTCTCCATGGGGGTTCGTGTACGTCGTGATTCTGTAACCATAGTTGTCTCTCCATTTTTCACACATTTGGTGTGATGAGCAGTACAATGCTGCCATGTCCCAGTACATCATCCGCAGGCTACTTTTGATCCCAATTACTTTATTGATTTTATCTTTGGGTACAGCAATGATCATGAGACTTACTCCAGGGGATGTTGTAGCAGCAAGATTAGCAGACGGTTATACACCTGAACGTGCAGAATCACTACGAGAACACCTCGGTCTTAACGAAAACGTTCTAGTCGCTTACGGAAAATGGATGGCCAATGCTTTTCGTGGAAACTTTGGTAACTCATTGATTACAGATAAGCCTGTCGCCCAAGAAATTAAAAAACGTTTCCCTGTGACCTTTGAACTCGTGATCTTGACCGTTGTTGTACAAGCAATCATTGCAATTCCGCTTGGTGCGGTAGCCGCAGTGCGTCAAAATAAAATGTCAGACCATGGAATACGTTTGCTTAGTGTAATTATCCTTGCTGTACCTAGTTTCGTAATTGCTGTGGCTCTTCTCAAATTCCCAGCAGTTTGGTGGGGCTGGTTCCCCCCATTTGGCTATGTACCTTTCCTAGAAGACCCTATTCAAAATTTAAAAATATATATGCTTCCAGTTATATGCGGTTCATTAGGATTAATGGCAACACTCATTAGACTTACAAGAACAGAACTCCTTGAAGTCCTTCGACAAGACTATATACGCACAGCTAGAGCGAAGGGACTTAAATCCTTCGTAGTGGTGCAAAGACACGCACTTCGCAACGCATTGATCCCTGTGATTACTGTGCTTGGACTTTCATTTGGTGGAGCACTCGGAGGGGTTGTGATAATGGAACAAATCTTCTCCTTACCGGGCCTGGGGCTTTACATGCTTAATGCAGTGCGCAATGAAGATTACCTTGCTGTGCAGACATTAGTTGTTTTTTCGGGCTTTATGTTTGTTACCGTGAATCTCGTAGTCGACCTGATATACGCATTCCTTAATCCAAGGATTCAGTATTCATGAACAGCGAACAGGTTAATCTAGTACCAAATAAACCAACTGTTTCATCACGACTTGGTGCTATCGTAAAACAACAACCCGTTGGGGTAGTCGGATTCATACTTGTTATATTTCTTCTTTTCATTGTCGCCTTTGGTCCACTTGTAGCCCAAAAGAGCCCCGACATACTAACAGCAAACATGTTAGCACTACCGTTTGGTGACAGTTGGTTCGGAACAGACGAACGCGGAAGAGACTACTTTGCACGCGTAATGGAAGGGGGAAGGGTTACTGTACTGCTTTCATTCTTCGCACTTCTAACTGGTACAGTAGCTGGAACACTTCTCGGAATGGTTTCTGCGTATTCAAAACCTATCGATATAGTTGCACAACGATTCATAGATGCGATTTTAGCTTTGCCCGGACTTTTCTTAATTTTGCTATTTATCACCGTTTTTGGTACTGATCTACTAGTCCTTGTTTTTACAATTGGTTTTGTGACAACACCCGGAATTAGTCGAATTGCACGAGCAATAACCTTATCTACACTAACTAATCCATATATAGAATCTGCGGAAGTTGCTGGGGCATCATGGATAAGAATTCTGTTACGCCACGTGTTACCAAACATCTTGCCTACAATTGGCGTTATTTTTTCAGTAGGACTTGGTAATGTCATGCTCCTGATGGGTGGACTAGGCTTTCTTGGACTCGGTGTCCAACCCCCACAAGCCGAATGGGGACAAATGATTTCTGAAAGTCGTGCATATTTCTCAATGCGCCCATGGCTATTCCTTTTTCCAGGATTTGGACTTGCATTAGCAGTACTGGGAATAAATCTTCTTGGAGATGCTCTTCGAGATCTTTGGGATCCAAGAATGCGCGGTTCTAGTTCCATATAAAACGTAAGTACGCAGCACTTAAAGCATAAATAAAAAGTAGAGCACCCTCTCTAGACAAGCTTATGAATCTGCAGTAACAATTTTCTCTGTATTTCCACAAACATGTTAGGGAACAATAGGAGTTACATGAGAATGGAGCTCGAAAAACGAGCTCCATTCTCATGTAACACAAGCCGAAAAACGACAATTACATCATGTTCGAGTCAAGCCATACAGTAGAAAAGTTATGCGTAAGCCCAAATGGAACTTTCTCTGGCACACCCTTCATATAGGACCTGAAAATTGGATAGAAAATCAGTGAAGAAACGAATGCCTGAGGTGACTTCTCAAGTAACATAAGAGAAACCTCTTTGATCGCTGCCGCACGAGCTTCATTATCAATTGTCGTCCGTTGCTTATCTAATAAAGCATCCAGCTCAGGATCATTGACACCAACACGATTGAAAGCACCAGTCGAATGGAAACGATGGTGCAAATACGTATCTGCATCAGTACCACCAACTTCCAAGCCAATGTTCATCACATAGTTCCCAGCTGCGCGTTGTGCAAAATAATCTGCACCCGTTGCCGGCTCGAGCTCTAAGTTAAGGCCGATTGCTTTCACATCTTCCTTAATCTGAACCGCATGACAATCACACTGGATTGGGGTTGCGATCGTAAGTGGATCATCAGCACTAAGACCAGCAGCTGATGCGAGCGCAATCGCCTCTTTAATATCAGCTTCCTTATCTTCCCGATAACCTGGAGTTTGCAGAAGCTCTTGTTCACTCATAGCAAATGGATGGAACATCTGTGGCACTGGACCCATAATGATACCGCTACCTGGACCAAACGGATTTGCAGTCAGCTGTCGATTAATGATCAGCTGAACAGCGCGTCGAACGCGTTGATCATTGAATGGTGCCTTCTCATTATGCATATGAACCTCAGCTATTGCTGAATGCAGACGCTTTCGGAAGTCAACCTTATCGCCCATCTGGTCTTGGAAAGACGATACCTGGAAGCTATATCCACCTGCAGTAAACGTATCAAATGAATCAAATTCACCAGCTAAGAAGGCTCCCTCCTGCGCATCGGCAGAAATAGCAATATGCTCAATACCATCAAGGTAAGGTTGGCCTTTCACAAAGTAGTTAGGATTGGCATCCATCCGCCCGTGAACTTCAGACTCGAGTTCACCACGCATAAACGGACCAGTTCCAATCATATTTTCATATTTCTTTAGCCCTGCATCCCCAACAGCTTCCCGTTGCTCAGGATTAACCATCAAAATAGGATCATCTGCAAGGAAGTTTAGCATCGGAGCGAACGGCGCCTTTGTTGTCACAGTGAAGTGAAGATCGTCAATCACATCAATTTTTTCGATCATATTGATCTGACCCTGCATAAATTCAGGATTGTCTTCATTAAATCGATTTAATCCAAAGGCCGCATCCTCAGCAGTAAACTGACGACCGTTTGCGGGGGCAATATCGTGCCATTTAATATTAGGCAACAACGTAAATACGTAAGTCTGATCATCTGGCTGCTCAGGAAGCGAAGCTGCGAGCTCCGGATAAATATTAACATCGCCGTCATAGGCAAGTAAGCGGTTATAAACATTTCCCATACCTTGGGAATACGTTCTCGCATGATTTGTAATCGCAGGATCGAAAATGGCATCGCCACCCATGGGACTACCGAACCGAAGTGTTCCACCTCGTGTCAAACCTGCAGGATCCGAAGCAACACGCCCTGCAGCAGTTGCTGCTTCTGTTGCTGCAGCAGTTGCTGCAGCTGTTGTTGCGGCAGGTCCTGCAGCTTCTTCTTCGTCATCACTACAGCCAGCGAGTATTGCAGCTGTTCCTGCCGCTGCAATACCTGTTGCAGCTAAAAAACGACGCCGGTTAACGCGTCCACTTCGTAATCTATTCCAATAATTTTCGCTCATACTGACTCCCCTAATAGCATTTAGAGGAATGGTACGTGTTTTAGAGAATTGCTTCAATATAAATTTTGTCACATACTTAGGGAATTAATTAATTATTTCTCCCAACGATCCCAATGTGTAGATTCCTGCCAAGGCTTACGCCAAGGCCGTCCCCAATTCCCCTTAGGGTAACCCACCGGAATAATTGCGGCGGTTGTAATTTCTTCTGGCAAATCCAAAATCTCATTAAGCGAGGCGGCAGATTGGGGTTTCACAGGAGAATAATCAGTAGCTAAGGTAATCAAGACCGTCCCTAAACCAAGCGCACGTGCTGCAAGAATAATGTTCTGGCAAGCTGGATAGATTGTCGAAAATGCACCTGATGAGATATCTGCATTATCCGGAGCACGTGAAGGCAAACACGGAATGATGATAGCAGGAGCTTCATCCAAATGTTCCACATTATGCATCGCCTTTGTATAAACACGCTCCCTATCCTTTGGAATTTCCGGATCAGCCAAAACGCTGTCCCTAATATAAGCTCGCCCGACCTCGCGATAGGCATCCGCAATCCGAGCACGTTGTTGCTCATCTGTAACAACAATAAATGACCAGGATTGCATGTTCCCTGCACTTGGTGCCATTGTGGCGGCCTCAATTATGTACTCTAATTTCTCACGGGAAATTGGATCTGACTTAAAATGACGCATACTCCGTGCAGTGAAAATAGCTTCGTGTACAGATAAAGTAGGATCGTCCATTTTTATTGCACACCATATTCTTCTGCAGG
>CAWVTC010000096.1:0-6635 GCA_963933025.1 uncultured Dehalococcoidia bacterium
TCGGTTGGTTTTCGTTTCACTGGACCAAAGGAGTCTTCGGGGTATCCGATTGGGATTGTCGCGCCAATAAATACTTCTGATGGTATCCCGAAGTATTCTTTGATGGCTTGCTGATCGATAATGTGAAATGTGGTCATTACTGTTCCCAGTCCTAGTGCGCGTGCTGCCAGTAAGAGGTTTTGAGTTGCAGGATATATTGAAGAAGACATGAAGAGTGGATTAGGATCTGCTGGTGGGTACCCGTTTCTAATACAAGGGAAAATAATTGCAGGTATTTGTTCAAATGCTGTTACTAGCTGCCAAAAAGCAGTTGCCTGGCGAGCTCCGGGTGTTTTTGTGTCTTTTGGTTTTGATAGTCCTGTACCAAGCTTGGTACGTAGAAGATCTCCTAGAAATTGGCGACCTTTTTCTTCAGTGACTATGACAAAATCCCAGAGTTGTGCATTCCCAGCATTTGGTGCCCTAGTGGCAGACCAGACAAGTTTCTCCAATATTTCTTGTGAAACCGGATCTGGCTTTAATCGACGCATAGCTCGACAGGTTTCCATGGTCTCAAAGATATCCATAGGTGCAGTGTAGGGTATAGCTGTCAGAACCAAAACTCTTGACTTGCTTCAAGAATTAACCAACGATCGTGCAATGGTGTGACTAATAAGGACACCGGAGGAGCTTTTATGTCTCGTGATTATGATGTGATAGTTATTGGTTCAGGGGCTGCTGGTCTTGCAGCTGCGGTAACCGCTCATGATGCTGGTGCTAGTGTCATTGTTTTGGAAGCAGATAATATTGTTGGCGGATCTTCTCGCCTATCAGGCGGCCACTTTTATGCTGCGGGGACCAGTATTCAGCGTGAAGCTGGAATCACTGATGATAGTGCTGAGGATATGTTTAGTTACTACATGACTCTTAATCAATGGCTCGTTGAGCCAGCAGTAGCGCGTGCTTATTGTGATAATGCAGCCCCTACTTTTGAATGGATGCGTTCTCTTGGAGTCCAGTATCTTCCTGAACGTGTTTATATTTCTGGTATAGATACAGTACCTCGTGGGCATCCTCCTGAAGGTGAAGGCCTTGCAGTTGTTAAGATCCTTGATGCAGAGAGAATTGAACGCGATATCGATCTTGCGTTAATGACGCGTGCGACTGGTTTGATTGAGGAGAACGGAGAAGTAGTAGGTGTAACTGCAGGGGATCAAGAGGTGCGTGCAGGTGCAGTGATTATTGCGTCAGGCGGGTTTGGCCATAATCCCGAATTTATTGAAAAATATTGGCCTGATGCAAATGAACATGGGGAACGTGTCTGGGCTATTTCAGGTCCCAAGGCGATGGGTGATGGCATTACTCTCGGTGAACAGGCTGGAGCTACCTCCGCAGGTTTTAACCGTGGACTTTTACTGTTAACCCCTGGCTTTAATCGAGATTTGGAAGTCGCCGTTCCTCCATGGTGCATTCTTATTAGTAGAGAAGGGCGACGTTTCACTGCCGAAACTGCTCCTTACACTGTTATGGCGGGTCTATTCAAAAGGAATGGATTTGTTGCCTACGCGGTGTTTGATGAGGAAACTCGAAAACAGGCTGATGATATGCCAGTAGGTCCTTCGTGGACTTCGGAATCTCTGCTCAATTATGCCGAGCAAGGAAGGATTTTTCGTAGTGAAAGCTTGGAGGATTTGGCTGAACAGGCAAAAATTAATGTTGCGCCTCTTTTGGGAACAATCGAGAAATACAATGAGTCTTGTGCCGATGGTGTTGATCATGATTATTTCAAACCTATCGGTCTGTTACCGATTAAAACACCTCCATATTATGCAGTTGAGGTACGCCCTTCAGTAATTGCGTGGACTGGTTATGGGTTACGAACAGGCCCAGAAACAAATGTTATCGGTAAAGATGAACGCTCAGTACAAGGCTTGTTTGCTGCGGGTGAAACAGTTGGTACTTTGCACGGCGATCGTTACATAGGTGGTGGAGGCTCTTTTGGTCCTGCTTTGACCTTTGGCCGAATAGCAGGAAGGGAAGCTGCAAGACACGCACTCGAAACCGCGGGATTAATTGAATAGCGCTTCCTCAAGATCCCTCGGAGCATTTACGGCTGCAGTATTCCACACCTATTTTTCCATCGAGGGATCTTGAAGGTACCTCGTGATCGCATCCGTTTGGATTTTCTTTGCTTTGATAATTTTTGCATCGTGAATAAGTAATGTCATCCGAGATATCGCGCGCTATTAGTGCCCAGCAAAGGCCTACTAGGTTGATAGGACGAAAAATGTGAGAACGAACTCCTCCTCCTGGGGGACGTTCGCCAGACCAGCCACCATGATAGTCACCTATGCCCGTGTACTTATAGAGATTGCTATTAAGGATTGACTTCCCTTCTGGAACAGTCTTGGTAAGTCTCTGTTTTCCTTCTTCCGATTGTGCATGCATTGCTGCATTGCCAATAATTTTCCATTCGTCGAACCAATCATCTAACCGATTTTCTTGAAACGAATCACTATGTACATTAGATGTGAAGAAATCACCATGCTTGGTAGTAAAGCCTCGAACAGTTTGTTCAAAAGCTTTACTACCTTCCGCTATTTCAGATAGAGGTATATCCGTTGTTTTGAAGGACTGGTTCTTTTGTATTTGTGTATTAACCCACCGGTGCATATCTAGTTGATAAAACGTGGATTTAACTAGCTTTCCTTCGTGTTGGTAGTTTTCATTTTCCTCGGACCCCATACTTTGCATTATGTTGGAGCTTGCAGGACGGTTTGAGAAAGGATTTGAACGGAAATTTGAATGTCTGTTCCCCGGGGTTAATCCTGTTGCAGGGTTGAACACGGGGGTTCGACCTTTTCTTAGGTAGTCAATTCGGGAACTGTAAAAGACGTAACCTCCCGAAGGCGTAATAAGAAACCCCTCAGGAGCAACATATTCATATGGAAGAATTTTTACAGATAGTAATGAGCCCATTCATGTATCTTCACGTGTAACAGGGGTGCTGTAAACTATTTTAAATTAAATGGGGGTATCGTTCGTGCTATACATTTTCGCGTTGACATCTTTCCTGACTGGTCATATTTTCAGCTGAGGATTAAGAAATGGTGTCGTATGAAGAAGTAGGTTCAATTGCAGTTTCTATTACTGATCCTGCTGAAGGGACGAATGCCAGGGTACTACTCGAGACAGGCTTACGATCCTAAGAAGTATCCAGGTGGAGCACTTCTCGACGATGTCGATTATTTTTTGAAGAAGATAATACTTTGGTCAGTTAATTAACTCTCAGGTAGTATCTTTTTATGAAATTGGTCTTAGCTCTTTCTTTTTCCATTATTTGCTCCACATTTTGGATTGGATGTGGAAATAGCAGTGTTTCTAAGGAGATGATTCCAGAGAGGAATGAGGCACAAATTCAAGCTACTGTTGCGGCTACATCTGAAAGGATAGAGTCCCCGAAGCCCACCGCGACAGTTACGTCACAGCCCTCACAAGAAAGTGGGATCCCTGCTGAAGTGCGTATTATATCTGGCGCGCGATGTGAGGAAGTACAGGATACCTATTACGATTTTGATATTGGTGCTCAAAATGTGGGGGAAAAGGATATTTCCAACCTTTATATGACAGTCGATCTGATTGGGGATGATGGTTCGGTGGTAAATAGTGTCAATTCAATAATTATTCCATCATTACCTCAGGGGGCTACTTTCGATGTCCGTGGAACGATGGATACTTTTTCTCAAACGATTGCCTCTTGCCAAGTTAAATTTACTGATGAAAGTGGTGAGGTAAATTTCCAAGGTAATCTAAATGAGTAACCAGTGATGGCTTAGTGAACTTCGGTGAGATGATTTGAAAATGAATGCAAATGATCGGTACAGGAAACTTATCGAAGACGTTAAGCACCAAAAAAAAAGCTTGAATCTACCAGAAACAAATAGTGCCCAGTGGAGCAAGGTTGCACCTGGGTATAGATTTGATCCTTTTCGAAAGTCTGATGCAGTTTTGGACGCATTAAAGGATCAAATATCGAAGAATGACACAGTCTTAGAAATTGGAGGGGGTGCGGGGAGGACTGCATTACCCTTGGCCTTACATTGTGAAAGTGTGACTAACATCGAACCTTCATCAGGCATGTGTAGCGAGTTTATTGAGTTAGCAAATAGTTCAAAAATCACAAATGTGAATGTAGATAAATCTACCTGGGAAGATGCTATATTTCCTACTTGTGATGTGGCTGTGATAGTAGATGTGACTTACTTTATATCTGAAATTGGGAGTTTACTTAAAAAAATGGAACGTGCTGCTAAGCGGCGTGTAATTATTGCAACTTGGAATCCACCGCCCCCAAATCGTAATGCGGCATTATTTGAGTTGGTATATGAAGAGGACTTTAAGTTGTTGCCCAGCTATTTGGAAATTTTGGATGTGCTTCTGGAAGTAGGTATACAACCATCCGTTTTGATGCCGGATGAAATTTTTCAGTGGCCTGAAAAATTATTGACTACGAGAGAAATGGCAGTTTCTTTTGCATTAGATGCGGTGGGAGCACCGTCGACAGAACGAATGAAAGATCGCGTCGGCCAGAACTTCAATGCCTTATTTTCTTTTGAGGAGGGTATATTTTGTCCGCTTTGGAGACCTGTAGCACCGGCAGTATTGCTTACCTGGCCGACAGAACATCCTGAACGAGCTATTAGTTAAGATCGAGAGTTTCAAATAAAGTAGAACCTTCGAGTAGAGATGCCATCCTTTCAAGCTTTCTTTCGCCTTGAAATTGGGTATTATCAAAAATCCCTTCCAGTGCAATAACAGTATTTTCTGTGTCCGTTCTTGACAACAGGACTGGAACACCTCGTGCATTGGCTGCATCGAATAAATAATCCGATGGTTGTCGGCCGCCAGTAAGAATTAAGCATTCAGGATTGGAAGCAAGTGCCGCAAGATGCTGATCTGTTTTGTCATAACGTACTACTACAGCTTTTGAATCAAAGCGTTCTAGATAAGGTTGCCCTGCATCAGAGGAAATCGGGGCTATAACCAAGTGGTCACAGGTTGTGCTGTCACTACGATCACCTTGGACGATTCGCTCAGCATGCAAGAGGTCTTGAGCTTCCTTAATGCTAAAGCCATTTAATGTACGGTCGGCTTGGATTGTTATTAAAGGGATATCAAAAATTTCTTTTTCAGGATTTTCTTTTGTTGAAACATCAGTGGCTATTACAATTTCTGGAGATGGTTCTGTTGCTGGTTTTAAGCTGGGTATACCTCGGCTCACAAAAATTATGTAATCTGCTTTAGGAATCGATATAATTCCTGCGTTGAATTCAACAATAAGTAACTCTTCTGGTTTTGGTGTGGGTAATTGGTCCAGTTGAATAGGTACATTCGAACTTCCCGGGACAAATTCAAGAGAACTGAACCAGCGGGCATCCTCACGAGAACGGGCATTTGGTTCTCCTGAAATAGCACGTATAAGACGAACAGGACGACCTGTATATGCAATGTGACGGGCAATAGCAGCAGCTATACCAGTTTTCCCTGAACTAGGAGCATCTGAAGTGATAGCAAGAAGAGTCATTGAAAGATTGTGTACATCTAATCGTGTTGCGGCAAGTTAGAAAGCATGAATAGCACTAAAAACGTTAAACTATCTTAAAAAATCGGGTGATCCAAATGAAAGTGGTAGATGCTGTTGCACAAATTTTAAAAAGAGAAGGAGTTGAATTTCTCGTTGCTTATCCGGTAAATCCAATTATCGAAGCAGCCGCGAAAGCAGATATCCGTACAATTATCGTACGTCAAGAGCGTACTGGGTTGCATATGGCAGATGCATATAGTCGATTGAACTCTGGAAATAAAATTGGTGTTTTTGCAATGCAGCATGGGCCTGGTTCTGAAAATGCTTTTGGAGGTGTGGCTCAAGCTTATGGTGATTCGGTTCCGATTGTAGTACTACCAGCAGGGTATTCGAGAAGACTTACTAATGTTGCTCCAAATTTCAATTCGGCATTGAATTATATGCATATAACTAAATGGTCAGAACATGTTGAGATTGCAAGTGCAGTTCCGGCAGCATTAAAAAGGGCTTTCACACAGGTTCGAAATGGGCGTCCCCGTCCAGTGTTGATTGAAATTCCCAGCGATCTTTTTGGCGAAGATATCGATTTGGATTACGAGCCTTCATTTTCAGTAAGATCAGGTCCTGATCCAGAAGTAGTATCAGAGGTCGCAGCTGTACTGAAAGAGGCTAAGAAGCCAGTGATTTATGCGGGGCAAGGAATACATTATGCAGAGGCTTGGCAGGAATTAAAAGACTTAGCAGAGCTGCTAAAAATTCCAGTAACAACTAGCCTGCAAGGGAAAAGTGCTTTTCCTGAAAGCCATCCTTTGTCACTTGGTTCAGGTGGACGAGCAGCACCTCGTCCAGTTTTTCAAGCTATCGAAGAAGCTGATGTTATTTTCGGAATTGGGTGTAGCTTTGCAACAACTGGTTTCGGTTTGGCAATGCCAGCTGGAAAAACGTATATTCACGCAACATTGGATCCACAGGATCTGAACAAGGATGTTCAGGCTAATCATGCGCTTATAGGAGATGCGAAATTAATTTTACAAGCATTACATCTTAACACCCTCTACCAATCATAGCCTTT
>CAWVTC010000097.1:0-6613 GCA_963933025.1 uncultured Dehalococcoidia bacterium
TACAACAACTCCTACCCATACCACTCAAACTGCTACAACAACTCCTACCCATACCACTCAAACTGCTACAACAACTCCTACCCATACCACTCAAACTGCTACAACAACTCCTACCCATACCGATCAAGCAGAAAATACAAGCATGGACAAATCTACTTTATTTTTGGAAGGTTCTGAGGATAGGATCGCAGGGGAAACATTAGCAGTACTGCCAAATATTTGGCTTTGTGAAAAAGAAGTATATGTTTCAGATCTCACACCTACAGGTTCAAAAAATCTTCGTTGTAGCGTTACTGTGGAAATTTCTAAAAATACGGTAACTATTAAAGCAACAGGAATACCGAATCACGACTTTGAATCTACTTATGGATGCTGTGCGACTGAGCAAAAAGAAATCTGGTATCTACCCCGATTTCCGAAAGATACTAATGAAACAGAGTATGAAAATGCTCCTATACGTGGTGCCATCGCATTCACAGTGAGTGGTGTAGCGATCTACGGTCCAGAAGATGGACCAGGTGGTGATGCGGTAGCTCATGAACTCGGTCTATATGAGGAAGACAGACAACCTATTGATCTAGGCATCTGTGGGGGACATGCTGGTCCGGGTGGACAATATCACTACCACTATGATGCAAACTGCCTACATTGGCATGCTAAAACATCCAGCACAAATTACATGTTTTCTGAGATAGATCTATCAAGCCATTCACCAATACTCGGATTTGCATTCGACGGCTACGCAATTTATGGAAGTTACGGATGGGATAATGATTTTCATGTAAAAGAAATGAAAAGTAGTTACAAGTTACGCGAGGGTGAAAATGGATACGGAGGAATCAGTGATTATATTTACGTTCCCGGATTCGGTGACTTGGATATATGCAATGGGCATATATCACCAACGCCACATTCAATTGCTCCCATTTATCACTATCACTCAACAATGCATAACGCTGAGGACAAGAATGGCTTTCCTTATTTCCCACTTTGCTACCATGCTGTTCCCGACTCTAGAAATATTGGAAATGATGGTGGGAACCCACCTGGTGGAGGACCTCCAAATCGAAGGCCCTGAAGGCTCTTCTGGCTAACAATTATCTATTCAGTACAACTTATTAATTGAAAAATATGGCTAGTTGTTAAAGGCTTGGATTAATGAGGTATTTCAGACCAGTTGCCTGTTTTCTATATTCGTTTACGGCTTCCTCCGAAAGTGCACCTTGGAGAGATACTTCTTTGGCATATGAACTGGCAAATGTAGTTGTGATTGAGCTTGCTACCCGCTCTCGCATTTTCTGGACTTCTTCGTTTCCAACTAGTTGAAGGTATGGGGTCAACAGCCAGCCCCCGATTCCCCAAGCCATCCCAAAACTCCTGTTCAATACTGTCGAACTTCGATCAAGACCACCATAGATGTACATTTGCTTATGCACCGTGGAGCCGTATCGACTAAATGCAGTATTTTTGATTGAAGCTAATGCCGCGTCTTCCATACAGGTCAGGATTTCAGAAGCCAACGAGCCACCACCAGTAGCATCAAATCCAAGTGTCGCACCGGTCTCAATTAATGCATCGGTGAGATCTGAGCGGAAACTATCAATATTTGAATTACAAACAAACGTAGCACCTAGTCCTCTCAGGATGTTTTCTTGCTGCTGGCTTCTCACAATATTCACAAGTGGAAAATTTTCTTCTATTGCTATCTTCTGTAGCATTTGCCCAAGGTTTGAGGCTGCTGCTGTGTGTACCATCGCCGAATGCCCTTCTCGACGCATAGTGCCGACGAAACCTAATACTGTCATCGGATTTACAAAACACGAAGCACTTTGCGCAGGACTAGTACCTTCTGGAACCACGATGCAATGCTCAGCTCGAACAGCTTTGAATTCAGAGTAGGTTCCTCCACCTGCAAACCCAACCACTTTCCCAAGGAGTGCCTGAGCGGCATCGGATTCTCCAGTTGCGACTACAATTCCAGAACCTTCGTTGCCAACTGGTAAATTTTGATTAATGCGAGCTTCTACCCCAGGCATCAAATGGGAAGGTATTGGAGCCTCGATGGAAGAAAACTCTGCGCCGTCCAAATATTGAGCTTTGTCCATATCTGCGGGACCAAAAAGAAGCCCTAGGTCAGATGGATTAATCGGTGCCGCTTCAATTCGCACCAGAACATCTGAATCACGTAATGTCGAGATATCCGTGGAAGCAATTTTAACCTCGACTATTTCATCATCCCGTGCTTCCGATTGTATCTGCATCATTTGTGTACGGTTACTGTTCATATCACTCTTCTTTCAGGGGTAGGTAATTAATTTACAACAAACCATATTAACAATTCATCGCAAAAAGAATTTAATCCAAAATCTTTTTTCCCACTTAAAACGCTATTAATCGGGATCGAAGGATAGGTACAGTGACTTTAACCCACGCAACACAAAACCGGGCAAGTGCTTGAAATCATTCTTGCCAGAAGTCAGACGAAGGTTGGGAAGACGAGAGATCAGCCGTTCATAGGCAATCTCTTGTTCTAGGCGCGCGAGCGCCGCACCAGGACAGCCATGCTCGCCCTGACTGAAAGCAATGTGGTGGGAGGCATTTTCTCGTTCCATATCAAACTCCGCAGGACACTCAAAGACGTCGCTATCGCGGTTGGCAGCGCCATAGCGAATATGAACGGTCGAGCCCTTTGGGAGCGGCACACCTCGAATTTCCGTATCCTCAACCACAGTTCGATATAAACCTTGAGTAGGTGATTCAATACGCATAACCTCACACGCAAAATTCGGTATCTTTGACGGATCACGCACAAGCGCCTGATAGATCGAGGGCTCCCGTAACATGATCCATAAACCTGATGTGATGGTAAGCGTCGTTGTCTCATTCCCCCCGACGTACATATTGTCGATTATGGAAGCAATCTCGTGATCAGTAAGCAGCCGTTCACCTTCATAACGTGCCTGAACTAAGTGGCTAATAATATCGTCCGTGGGATTCTTACGTCGCTCATCAGCGATACGCTTGATGTAATCCTGGAATTCCACCCCCTTACGAGCGACGTCCATTGACTGCTCCAAGGTCAAGTTTCGTGCAAAAGGTAAGGCCCAAGCCACAGACCATTCCTTCAATTGTGGCATATCTTCAAGCGGGAATCCGATCATCGCTGTGATTATCGTAACCGGCAGTGGTGTGGCAAAGTCCCCAACGAGTTCTATTTCACCAGACTGCGCAAACCCATCGATCAGTAGATCAACTGTTTCCTCAACGAACGGGCGAATACCTTCCAAAACTGACTTACTCATCATCTTGCTATCAATCACTTCCCGATACTTTCGGTGATCGGGAGGATCCATACCTAAAAGCTGCCAACGGCTCCGACCTGTATCCTTTCCAAAACCATAATCAATGTAATACTGACTTGCTTCAGCATGCTCAATCAGCGGATCGCCACCATACAATTCTGGCTGATTGGAAAAAGTCTTAGGATCACGGACAACCGTAAGAATATCTTCATATTTGGAAATCACATAGATCGTGGAATCAGGGATTTGATAAACCGGCGCCTCTTCGAGTAAAGTCTCGTACGCGGGAAACCAATCCTCCTGAGTTTCAGGATTGTAAAGATCGATCGATTTGAGGTTCATTTACTCCTCCCCTAGCTCAAATCAATTTATACGATCCTGGTTCAGCTTGCGAGCATCTAACTGACAAAAACATGTAGCACAGTGTAATCTGCAAAGACACTTTTTAATGATCATGAATAAATTTTTAAACACCCTGCGTACTGTGAAGGATTCTTTCCTGCCTCTGCTACTTGCAGCTCTTGTTTTGGTAACCGCAGTTACGATAAATAGGTCCTCCTCACCTGTAAATCTAACTGGCTTGGAAACTTCCTTTCTAAACTTTGACAGCTACACGACGAGAGGATCGGATGGACATGACAAAGCTGAAGCAGTGAACTTATCAATTGATATCGTTTTCTGTGGGTCTGTTTGTATAAATTCACTTCAACTTCCAACTGTCAGCACCCTTCCGGTACTGGATAGCGGCACTACCGGTCAAAATACTTCCCCAGGAGCAAGCCAAGTTTATGCGCTATCTATCAAGCTTACAGATGCCTCAAATCAAATAATTGTTGGCGCCATTGTGAAGATCAGTGATGATGATGATGGTGATGGCAACGACGATGATAATAATGAACTCTACTATGGGATTGATGGGGTCATTGGCGGTATTACACTCCAAGGGACAACCAATTCTGGCACCCAATACATCACGACCACTCCAAGTTGTGTTGCTTATAACTCGTATGGAACATGTGCCCTGTATGGAAGCACATTAGTAGTCATTAACACAGCCCGTACGGCATCTGCAGTTAACAGTGGAAAGATAACGATCAAAGCTTCATACGGCACTCTTTCTGCTACCAAAGACATTACTGTTCGTGGTGCTGCTGAGAAATTTACAATTTCCGGACCAGATGCACTTGAACCTGGTCAAACAGGTATTTATACGATTATTGGTACGGATATAAACGGCAACACACCTTCTGTTTATAATTCAAATGGCAGCGCTGTCCTAAATTACGTTGTCACTAACCTTGGTGAAACGGGTTCAGCTGTTTCTACTTCAGATGTACTTGTATTTGTTGATGCACTTATTGGTGGGACAATTACAATCACAGCTCCCACAAGCGGGGGTTCAGGTGTTCTTGCCGTGGACAAAGGGACTAGAATTTTAGCTTATAAAAATATTAATTTTGGAACGAGCACGACAACGACTGTACCTTCAATAACATCAGCTATAGCAATTTCAACTGGTTGGAACCTAATCAGTTGGGAAGGCAATACAAAATCAGTATCTTCGACAGTAACCACCTCTGTAACAACCGTTTATGGCTGGAATGCTACAACACAGACCTGGAAGGGTTGGTTTAAAGATGGCGTAGATGTTCCTGGCGCCAATGACTTACCTGAGTTTAAAACTGGTGGTATTTACTGGGTTTACTCAATAGGTTCCGGATCACTTCAGTAAATTGTTGCTAAGAGGAATTAAACCGTAATGAAAGACAGCTGGGTAACAGATAATATGCGGAATATTATCGGACAAATTATGCGTGAGTCGGTCTCTTACCCTGTTAGCACGTCTGACATCAGAAAATGGGCAATCTCCGTTTATTATCCCGAAGAACCTCCTCGATTATTTTGGGATAATAAGTATGCCTCTACTACTAAATATGGTGGAATTGTAGCACCAGAAGAATTCAATCCATTCGCATGGTCCACACAAAAGCCATCATTAGATGAACCAAAGATTTCAGGTACATCGTTTAGCGAACGTGAACTCGGGGTAGAACCACCCAAATATAAAGCAATCCTACTCACCGAGATTCGAGAAAATTACGGTGAGGTACGTATTCGTCCAGGTGATGTAATTCGCTCAACACACCAAATTACAGACTACTTCGAACGTGAAGGACGTATGGGTCATATGCTCTATACAACTTTATCTAACGAATGGCGCAATCAATCTGATGAGTGGATAAGAACTACCGAATCGGTATTTCTCAGGTACTAAAAAGGAACTAGTTATGGTAATAGAAAATAATCAAGAACTTAATGTTGGTGATGAGCTCCCCGTATTTAGCCGAAAAGGTACAGTTGAACACTGGAATCGATTTGCTGCAGTTAATTATGAGTTTGCCCCTCACCACTGGGATTATGACGTAGCAAAAAGTGAAGGATTTGATGCCCCTTTTGCCATGGCACCGCTACAAATGTCATTTTTCAATGCCATGCTTAGAACATGGATGGGGGAACGAGGGCGGATTATATCTGTTTCCGCCAAACTTAAATCACCCTTTTTAAAAGAACAGACACTGGTAGTGTCTGGGCGAGTAACAGAGCTACAGATCGTGAAAGCAGAAACTTACGTAGCTATAGAACTTCTCCAAGCAGATACCACTAGCAAAACCGTAGCTATTGGTACGGCTCAAATTGCCTTAGCAAACTGAATCCAAATATTATAGAAATGGTTAACTACTTCTCCCTTTTAGCCTGAGCTATCGTTCAACCTTTAAAATCTTAAGATTTCCTTAGTTCTTTCTTAGAATTTTCTTAAGATAACGGTGTAATTTCATACATAGCCATTCAGGGGGTCAGGTATAATGGCTAGATTAGTTACCCCACTAGTAAGTGCCTGACACCTGATTGATGTTATTAACTTAAAAAGGACTTGGGAGATGAACGAATTCCTAAAACATCGAAAAACATTAACAATCAGCACCCTAGCATTTGTATTACTCGTAGTAGCGGCAGTAGTTCTTTCTATTAACCTCACTTCAAGTTCTGACAACAATTCCAAGGCAATTAAAGGAATAGAACAAAGGTTAGACGCAGCCGTCAAGAGTGGAAGAATCACTCAAGCTGAAGCGCACGCAAGACAGAGGCAGGCAACAAGTGGCAAATCTCGGAACGGTGCAAATAGGAAACCTGCAATAAGATCAGAAAGACTAACTGCTCAGTTAAATGCTACAGAGGAGCGGTTGAATACTGCTGTAGAAAGTGGAAAGCTCACACAGGAAGAAGCTGATGCAAAAAGGGAACAACTCGCT
>CAWVTC010000098.1:0-6595 GCA_963933025.1 uncultured Dehalococcoidia bacterium
TATTCATTAGCGGCGAAGAATACCTGCCATATGATCGACCCCCATTGTCTAAACAAGTTTTGACAGGAGAGTGGCCACCTGAACGTGTGGCTTTGGTAGATGATGCCATGCTGGAAAAACTTCAGCTTGATTTACGTTTGGGCGTAAGAGCAACAAGGTTAGATCGAGATAGCCGTAGTGTTTCGCTTAGTGATGGTTCTAACGTTTTATATGATGCGTTGGTTGTTGCAACCGGAGCTTCTCCTCGTGTATTACCGAATTCCACACAACTAAAGGGTGTACATACTTTACGTACCTTAAATGATGCAATAGCTATCAAAGAAGAATTTGAAAAATCTCCAAAAGTTGTCGTTGTAGGTGCAGGGTTCATCGGTTCTGAAGTTGCAGCCGCTGCGCGGAAGTATGGTCTGGATACTACTATTGTTGAGGCCTTACCCCAACCACTTTCCTCATCCGTTGGGGAAGAAGTTGGGGCTGCCTGTGCAAAATTACATGAGAAGAATGGTGTTACGCTCTACTGTGATTCTCCGGTAGAGACTTTCGAAGGAGATAGCAAGGTGGAGGGGGTAAGGTTGAAAACAGGAGAAATTGTTTCGGCTGATGTAGTGGTTGTTGGTGTGGGGGTTGTTCCTGAAACACGATGGCTTAGTGGTTCTGGGCTGAATATCGAAAATGGTTTGCTTTGCGATGAAACTTGTACTGCTGGAGATAATATCTATGCAGTAGGTGATGTTGCGAGATGGTTCAATCCGCTTTTTGGTGAAACTATGAGAATTGAGCATTGGACTAATGCCATTGACCAGGCTCGTTACGTAGCAAGGAATATTGCTAGTGGGGATGATGAATATGAAGCCTTCGCTCCCTTGCCATACGTTTGGTCAGATCAGTATGAAACAAGTATCCAATACATAGGTTACGCATCTTCATATGATGAAGTGAAAATTGTCCATGGTGATTTGGAGTCCCTTAAGTTTATTGCGCTTTATAGGAAAAACAATCGTCTCGTTGCTGCCTTATCTTTTGATCAGCAACAGATATTAGGAGATTTCAGACAACTTATAACAAATCAAGCCTCTTGGGATGAAGCACTAGAGAATTGTTAAGTTGATGATTAGTGGATATTTCCCTCGGTCGCTTCTTTCCAGCTAATCTCACGTAGATTGTTAAGGTGTTCGTCAGCTAATTGTTTATAGCGTTTAGGGTTTCCTGTGACCCATTCTTCTGAAGGAGAACCAGTTATTTTACGTTTTACAATGGCTGGAGATCCAGCAGCAAGCACACCTTCTGGAATTTTGGTATTTGCCAGTACAACTGATCCGGCAGCAATTAGTGATCGAGCACCGATTTCTGCGCCATCCAAGATGACAGCGCTATTTGCAATAAGTGCTTGCTTCCGAATTATCGCACCATGTACAACACAATTATGTGCAAGTGTTGCCTCAGCCTCAATGATTGCAGGTAGAGTGGCACGACCATGCACAATTACACCATCTTGGATATTTGCATTTTTACCGATTTCTGCATAGCTAGTATCCCCACGTATAACAGCGCCATACCAAACGGATGCCCCCATCTCTATACGAACATCCCCAACTATATCTGCCGTAGGTGCAATAAATGCACTGGGGTGGATCCTAGGGATTTTATTTCCGATAGCAAAGATAGGCATCTAGTATCCCATAGATTTTATTCGCATTAGAGGAACTTTTTAGGAATCTGGTGCCAGTGCAGCAGCATCTGCAGCACCTGTTTGCGATCCAGATGGACCAATTAAATAGGATTGTCCAGTCGGTCCATCTGGGCCGTGTCGCAATATATTTACTGCAGCTAGTGCGACATCAGCAGGTTGCATTGCTTTGTCCAAAACTATTGCGGCATGTTGTTCAAGCATGGGTGAAACAGTAGCTCCGGGACAAAGTGCGTTTACACGAATGCCCGAATCTTTAAGCTCAACTGCCCAGGACTCAGTTTGCCTCCACTGAACCCACTTAGCAGAATCATATCCAGAGGCACCCATCCCGGTCATTAAATGATCAGGCTTAATGTGCTCAGTAATGATGTTAATGATATTTCCTCCTCCTGCTTTCGTTATCGCAGGAGTTGCTGCTAGCGCGCAGTAATACGAACCTAGTGCACAAATCGTAATTGATCGTTCATAAGCCTCTGCTTGACCCATGTAATTTCCTAAAGTTAAAGAAGTATCAATGTAAATTGCTGCATTGTTTACTAAAATATCAATTCTTCCGAAACTTGAGGTAGTTTCATTAATCGCATTTCGAACTTGTGCTTTATCTGAGACATCGCAGTCAATAGAAATAGCTTTACGCCCAAGGGCTTCTATTTTTTCAACTGTTTCAGCATTGTTATGGGAATCGATGTCTATACAGGCAACATCAGCTCCTTCCTCGGCAAAAGCTATAGCTATGCCTCGACCAATTCCTACTGCAGATCCTGTCACTACTGCAATCTTTCCTTCTAATAACATAAAGTGCTCCTTCGTTGCTGTGGATTATATCTTGTTGTCTACATTCGCCTCTATTGTTGCCTAAATCTCAAAAAGTTGCTGTTTTGTCCGGAATTTGTCCGAAATGGTTTTCAAGCACTATCTTTATTATGTAATGTATATCCTTTAATTAGTCGACTAATTAAAAAACGTCCTCAGCAAAAACCACACGAATGTAGGGGAAAGCTGAGGACGAAAACTCTGATTAATGATAACAAAGATTCTTCACAACGTGACTAAATGATAATTTTAACTAGTGGGTGATATGAGCGATTGTGTTTAGTTGCTTATATTGCCTGCATATTTAGCGCATACGACAAGCGTCGCTACACCACTTGTTCCTGGACACGTCACTCATTATTGGCAGCTCTTGGTCGCAGTTTTCAAAGTTACCGCAAGGGTAGTAGTTGATATCCGGTGTTTTTTCAAATTGGTTCTGAATCCGTAACCATAAATAGCCGATCAAATTACGCGGTTGTGCTACTGTCGAAATTTTATGGCCAGCACGATTATCTTTTTCTAACTTTGAAGGATCCTTTTTCCCAAAATGGTTTCTGGGAATGTCCCAAGGATCTTCGTTGGTGAGTGTTGCGTTGCCATGAAGGCCTTGGTTGATATGGCGAATAACCTGAGCCAGTATTCTGCTATACGGTGCGTCCTTCAATTCTTTTGCAAGCGATTCATCCGGATGTTCGGAGACCTCAACAAACAATCGATCTCCTGCAAGTATTGCTATGTCACCAGGTTGTATTGCTTTTTCATTGCTATATGCGCCGATCCCACCTAATCGATCCAACACGTTGACTACCCACCAGACAATTGAGGCTTCTCTTATGAAGTTTTCAACAATCGCATCGTCTCTCAGTGGTCCATGATCTTGATACCATTCCGTAATCATCCGCTCCGCTTCTTTAGCATCTTTGTACTGGGCGTACTGGTCATACGAACGCATCAGTGATCGGTGTAGCGCTGGTCTTTCATGGGGTGTAGTGGCTTTTGTGGTCGCTGTACAGCTGATGGAGGCTGGGGGCGTTACATCCGCAACATCTTCGTTAACAACAACATTAACAACAACGTTTTTCGCACGTGGCCAAGACCACTCTGGATTGATTCGTGTAATCAGCATTCGCTGATCCTACTACTGGTTTAAGTTTGTTACGAAAGTTTCAATTGTATTTGCGAGATCGTCCAGGAAACCTTTTTGAAAACTCTTGTAATGCTTTTCGGCAGTGCCCCGCAGTACGTGCTATTGCTTAGGAGATCAATCAAAGCAAACGGTATGCAGTGCCTTTCATTAGACGCTGCATTTAAGGTCTGAGAGAGTCTTTGAACTCAAAAACATAATAACTGCGGAGCAGGAGAGATTCGAACTCTCGGTACATTGCTGTACACCGCTTTTCGAGAACGGCACCATCAACCACTCGGACACCGCTCCGCAGTTATTATGTTTAGGCGTAACCCCATTGAGGTAGAGGAGGGATCCCACTCATTTCCATGTGTCCCATGCCATCTCGATCTTCATAATATGCATTAACTGCGTGTTCTCCATCCCAAATTGCACCTGAAAAGTCCTTGTAATTCTCAAAATTACTTAGATCATACTTATCATATTCCTCATGCCAATCGCCTTGAAAACCTCCAAGGAATGTAGGTGAACCATAGCCTTCACCACGGATATGTCGTGTTGCATTAGGTTGAATAATTTCGAACTCTAAAGGGTATTCCTCGCCATATTCGTCTATCAGCGTGATGCTAGCATTTTTAAATTTTGTTGTTCCTGCCTGAGCTTCAATATGTAAATCTTCGAAATCCACAAGCCTAATCTGCTGTCGGGGATCATCTATTGGCCATGTTATTGCACCATCAAAATGTCCGCCCCGGTTGTCAGCAAGTGTTCCTCCTAATCGAGGTTCACCAACAAATTCATCCATCCACCACCAGAAACCAATATCTTCGAACTGAATATGGCTGTGCCAGTGAATACGGCCTGCACGGCGAGGGGAAACATTGCCAGTGGATGTTGATGGGGGGACCCATCCTTGCCAGCGTTCTCCTCCTAGGCTTGCCCAACATCGATCTCGTTGACCCCACGTATTTTCATGATTGATTTCATACTCTTCACCATCAACTTTTAAAAACCCTTCCCAACGACCCATTAACTCAAAGTAAGGCAACACTCCTGGTAGTGTTTCTGGTCCTGCAAAGTGAATTGGTGTACGTGTTTGTACGGGTTGCAAGTAAGTTTCCATTGTAAGGTCATAGGATATGCCCCAATGGTTATCTGGGCCTAAAAGGAATCGTGCTTTTTTAAGCGGTTCAATTACTTCCATGGAAGCAGGTCCGACTTTCTGATTTATCCGATCGGATTTATAGCCTTCTCTTTCTAATGTACGAGAATATCGAAGGTTATATTGAGTATCTCCGTGCACAATAATCTGTCCATTTTCGATAATTCCTGTGTTTGGCCATATTGGCCAATTGGCTCCAACGATAAAGCGTCCCTCGAGATCCATGCACTGGAACCAGTGTTGATCAACAAAACGTGGATCAGTATCTCTTATTGTGTCTACTGGACTAGGCGTTTGGTGATAAAAGTGTTCATCCAATTCAGTTAACATAATTACTCCTTAAGTTAGTTACTAACTCTTACGATTCCGTATCCGGTTGTTTTTCCAATTTTCATTTCGCAAAATTGTTCGGCGATAAATGGGTTTAAATGTCCTGATTGATTATCAAGTAGAGAATTGACTCGCTCATTTGATGAAAGGTCGTATTCCTCGTTTTCATACTGAACACCCTTGTATTCGATATGTTTGAAAGTTTCGTGGCCATAACCCAGCCCTTTTGCATATAGAGTTGCCAAGGGGTGTATTTTTACTTCATACGTAGAGTTGTTCCAATCCATAATTGTAAGCTGACTGTCATCAATTAATATGCCGTTTTTCGCATAGTTAAGCTCCGAATCAATCGCTACGATTTGTGAGGGTTTCTCCCCGCCATGTTCTCCTGAAATTCCCCCATCAAGTTTAGTTCTGCCTGTAGTATCTGAGAGGTTTCCAATATGATATGCATGTTCTTGATCGTTGGGTGTGATTTGCCAGAACCAAAACGATTCCTTTCCTATTTCTGCTGAGAACCAGACTGATTTTTTGCCGATTGACTCTGGAATACGCCCCAAATTCGGTATTTGTCCCAGGATTGGTCTTACACCCCAGGATCTTTCTTTAGCACCAAATCCTGAGAAATCTATATTCTCTCCCTTGTGTTTTATTTGACCTTGGAAATTTCCCGTTTGGACATACTTCCATTGGTCCCAAACTAGTTGACGTCCATCGTTTCTATGTTGAATAGGAGCGCTTACTTCTATTGGCTGATTTAAGGACTTGAATGAAATTTCTAAACTAACTGGCTGATTTTCTTTTTCTTCGACACTGAAATGCCATTCTTTGAAAGGATCAATAATCTCTGCGCTGATGCCATCGACCTGCTTAGTGTCACGATCGCCATTTACGACGCGTGAGGCACGAACATTGTATTGTTTGTCACCTATCGCAACACAAACTGCCGCATCCATTGTTGCAGTTTGTGGGTAAACACCTATGTGTGCGGAGATGGTTATCTTTCCGTCTACAGAACTGGCATGGAACCATAATTCGTCGGTCCACCTAGGATTTCTCCCTTCGACAAGTTCCATGTTCTCAACTATTTGATGAATTGCATAGTCATCTAGTGCAGTGGCCATTATTCACTCCTTATTTGACTTTCTTTGATTTCGGTCCAAATTTCGCGAGGCGTTCAGCCATATCGTTACCTGGACCTAAACTTGTTTTTCTTTCAAATTGAAGGCCATCTTTATAGAGATAGTTCAAACCTTCATTCAATAAGCGCTTGTCTTCCTTGAGGGTGTGCCATGAATTTTTTGCAATTTGTTCCGCCCATGTTTGGGTTTCTGTAGTAAGCATTTCATCATCAACTACGCGGTTTACTAAACCGAGGGTTAAAGCTTCTGTAGCAGAAACTTTTTTACCTGTGTACATCATTTCTTTTGCTGCAGAGGATCCTATTCGTAATGGTAAACGTTTAGTCATCCCC
>CAWVTC010000099.1:0-6445 GCA_963933025.1 uncultured Dehalococcoidia bacterium
TAAGAGCTTTTTGTGAGTTTTTGAAGTTGTCTTTGATTTCTTCTATTGTGTCGCCCCCGAATTTTTCAATCCAGGCATCAGCGAGGATAATGGCTACCATTGCCTCTGCCACAACTCCTGCAGCTGGAACAACACATACGTCGCTGCGTTCATAGTGTGCAAGGACTTCTCCGCCTGTCTCTAAGTCAACTGAAGGCAAAGGATTGGCTAATGTAGGGATTGGCTTAACGGCAGCGCGGACAATAATTTCTTCTCCCGTGCTAATCCCACCTTCAATACCACCGTGTCTGTTAGTTTCGTGTGACCACAAACGTTCATCCCATTTATCGGATGGTTGAATTACGTCATGAGTTTCCGAGCCACGTTTAGTTGTCGCTTCGAAACCGAGCCCAAAGCCAACACCTTTGAATGCGTTGATACTGCAAATAGCTTGTGCAATACGTCCGTCGAGTCTTCGGTCCCATTGAACATATGAACCGAGACCGATTGGAATATTTGCTACACGAACTTCTATTTCTCCACCAAGAGTGTCGCCATCTTTTTTTGCTGCATCAATCGCAGCTACCATTTTTTTACTTGCATCCAGGTCTGCGCAACGCACAGGATCGCTTTGTAAGGCATCCCAATCAACTTCCTCAACAGATTGTGGGATCTGTGCGTGCACACCACCCAAGCTAATTGTATGACTTTGAAAGGAAACACCAAATTCTGACAGGAGGCGTTTGGCGATCCCAGCTACTGCAACTCGAGCAGCTGTTTCGCGTGCACTAGCCCGTTCTAGCACGTTACGGACATCTTCAAATCTGTATTTTAGTGCTCCGGGAAGATCTGCATGACCCGGCCTTATCCTAGTTACCTTTTCAATTTCTTCTTCAACAGGTGTAACAGACATGCGTTCAGTCCAATTTTCCCAGTCTCGATTCGTTATCCAGAGGGCAATAGGAGAACCTAAGGTTGTACCATGCCTAACCCCGGCGGTAATTTTTGCTTGGTCCTTTTCAATTTTCATACGCCCACCCCGCCCGTGGCCATGTTGTCGGCGGGCAAGATCAATACCGATGTCAGATTCGCTTAGTTCTAATCCTGCAGGAATGCCTTCTATAATCGCAGTAAGGCCTTGGCCGTGACTTTCTCCAGCTGTGAAAAAACGAAACCGTTGTGTAGTCATTTCAGGGCTCCTACAGAATTGTTGAATTAAATAGCTTCACTCTTCCCTATGATACGTCCTTCTACTGGAGGGAGAACGATGGGGATTGGGACACCATTTGGATGTTGGGCATAGTGAGTGGTGAACCTTTTCAATATTTCTACGTCAGATATAGTATCCCACCTAAGATCCTTAGCCACATTGCGAAAGGCAGTTGTCGTGAGGATCGGTTTTTGTACAACAGAATTATCGTTGCCAGGGAATGTGGTAAAGATATCCACCCTTACTTTTTCAAGTTGCAGGTTAGGCACATCAAAAAATAATCGATCGGCCAGTTTAACTGCGACAGGTATCGCTTCATCTAATGCACTGGCTATTTGTTCGCGTTGATCACCTATTGAGCGAAAACTGGGTTCACATGAGGTGGATATATTTGCGCTTGATTCCGTAACTGAGACCAGTTGTGAACGCTGTATTGCTGACCATGTTGGGCTAGGTATTTCGCTTGGGGCTCGTATTTGTTGCCATGAGGAAAGTGCTTCGTTGATTAAGGCAGCTACAAGCCTATCATCACCACTTTCCAATTTTTGTCTCCAAGAACGATGTTGAATCATTTCTCTAGTAATGAGCCACCCAAAGCTAAGAAAAAGAAAAAGGCCCAATACAACTACAAAAATTAACACTGTTAAATCACTTTCTCAAGGGCTGCGTACATGGTATTCAAAGGAGCTTCTTTTCCTGTCCATATTTCGAACGAGAGGGCAGCCTGGTGCACTAGCATGGGAATTCCTCCAAGCCTGGGTAGGCCTAGGCTACGGGCAGTTTTTAAGAATGTCGTTTCTTTAGGTGCATAGACAATGTCAACGATCAGTGTTTTTGAATTAATTCCTACTAAAGCACATGGCTGTTGATTGGGGGCAGGTCCTCCAGTCATGCCAACTGAGGTTGCATTAATAATACAATTGAATTTTTCGAGTGTAGGGATTGAAGTCTCGATGTGTAAATTTAAGTTCGGCTTAAATGTAGACAGAGCGTTTGAAAGTGTCTGAGCTGGTTCTAGTGTTCGATTTGCAATAGTTATATTATTGTTTCCCGCTTGGGCAAGTGCGAAAGCGATTGCTCGTGATGCTCCACCTGCGCCAACTAGAAGTATCTGTGTTTTTTCAATGGGAAGTTTTACCCTGCGTAATTCTGCTGTTAAAGGCACCATAAAGCCTTCGGCATCAGTATTTTTTCCGATGAGTTTCCCGTTGCGCTTAACAATTGTGTTTACAGCACCTATATTTTTTGCAACCCCTTCGATTTCATCGAGGAAAGGGATAACCTTTTGTTTGAAGGGAATAGTTACGTTGGCACCAACAATATTTGGTTCCCGAAGCATGGAAATCCGTCTACTTAAATCTTTCTCTGATGTTTCCCATAGTTCGTACGTTATATTTAAATTCATCGACTGTAGTGCTGCATTATGAATTATGGGGGAAAGCGAATGGGCAACAGGAGAGCCTATAATTCCTATGCGAGTTGTTATTGACATTGCGCATTCCTATCAAGGTTAGCCGTGTGCTCTTTCAAGGTGATAGCAAAAAGATGTGAGTTATCATTGGCGCAAACATCACGAACGAAAAAATAATAATCTGCCTTATCAGGCTTGACTGCTGCAATAATTGAAGCCAGTCCTGGATTAGCGATTGGGCCTGGGGGTAAACCAGGGTATAGCCGTGTGTTATAGGGGGAGTCGATATCTAAATCGGTGATAGTAATTTCATATCCCGGCTTCCACCATCCCCAGTCTTGAACGCTTGCAGGTTCAGTTTCTGCGATAGCGTATTGAACGGTCGGATCTGCGCCAAGCGTGGCTTCATTACGAATTCGATTGTGAAAAACGCCTGAAATCATTTTTCGTTCACTTGGTAGGACCGCTTCACGCTCGATAATCGAAGCTAGAGTTAATATTTCATGGATGTTTAAATTAACCTTTTCTCCTGCCAATATGATGTCTGAAGAGAATCGTAAAATTAGAGTGCTTAGCATTAGTTCAACAAGGTTTTCTGGTGAGGCATCGATAGCGATTTCATATGTGTCTGGAAAAAGATAACCTTGGAGAGAGGCCTTTTCAGGAAAGGATGCAACAAAAATATCTGGTAGTTTGGCAGTGTTAATAGCAGATAAAAATTGACTAGCTTTTGCAAATCCTGATTTCTCAACTATGTCAGCCATCTCTTCAAAGCGTAGTCCTTCAGGAAAGGTAATTATTAAACTAGGTACTGAAGGTTGGATTGTCAGTAAAGCCGCAAGCTGAGGTGGTGAGATGTTTCGTGCTAATTCATGTGGGGCTGCAGCTAAAATCCCTTCAATTCCCATTAAATCAATAAGTAATTCAAATTGTAAACCGGAACGAACATATCCGAACGCAACAAGCTCCTCCCCTATTTGTCGAGATGTACTACCTTTGGGCACGATATAGATTCTCTTTGAGTCATCCACCTTCAATTCCCTTAGTTTATATATAGAATTTGGCTGTAGCGTGGTTGGTGTCTGAATGATTGATACGATTGCGCCAACGGTGCCAGCGAGAAGAAGCAATACTCCGCACGCCATCAAAAGATTGTGCAATGACGGTTTTGAAATTAAGTACGTATTGCTACTCATTAGGGTTGTTACTTTTGAGGCGTCGGGAATCTAAAACAGCTTGCAGAATAATTGTTGCTGCTGCTGAATCACGTATACCTGTTCGCCTGTTTTTACGTGAATGTCCGCTCGCATCTAAAATTTTATCTGCTTGTATGGATGTAAGTCGCTCGTCCCATTCTGTGATAGGGGTATCTAGTATTACACGGAGATGGGCTATCCATCTCCGTGTAAGTTTAGTTTGTTCTGAGTCACCACCTGCTAATGTAAGTGGTAGGCCTACTACAACTTCAGAAATATTTTCAGAGCTTATCAATTCTTCAATTTGGGAAAGCAGTTTTTTGCCACTACCATTTAAGGCAGAACGTGGATGTGCAAAAAAAGCCAATTCATCACTGATAGCAACTCCTGTTCGGTGACTGCCATAATCAAGTGCCATTAATGGTTGTATTAACATAAGTGGAAGGTGGCTAGCTTTAAACTTTTGATATCGTACATAGCTATGTATCTAAGGAAGCAGTTATTAGATCCCTGCCATGTTGTAATGCATTACTTATTTGGCTAACATCGCGGCCTCCAGCCTCCGCGAGTTCAGGTCGTCCACCACCACCACCACCTGCTATGGTTGCGACAGCACGTATGATATTGCCAGCATTGAGTCCTTTCTCAACAAGTTCATGAGAAACAGTACATAAAAATGCCACTCTTCCATCAACTTCTGTAGCGAGCAATATGACTGTAACTCCTAGTTCTGAACGTAATTGATCAGCGATCACCTTCAGTCCTTCTTTGTCTGTGTCCTTGACAACATTACTGATAATAAATACGCCATCGATTTTGTCAGCTGATTTTTTTAATTCTTCAGTTTGCGCAGATGCCTGAAGCTGCCCAAGACTTTTGGCGTCTGCACGAAGTTCTGTTAATTCATCTAACAGTGTATTGACGCGACTTTCTACTTCACTAGGGGTTGTTGAGAGGACGGTCGCAACACTTTCCAAGTGCTTGAGTTGCTCTTGAAAGTAGGTTTCGGCTGAAAATCCAGAGAGCGCTTCTATTCGTCGCGACCCAGCTGAAACAGCAGTTTCACGGAGTATTTGAATAAAGCCAAGATGTCCAGTGAAATCGACATGAGTGCCTCCGCACAGTTCTGTACTAAAACTTTCTCCTGGCTGGCCAATTTCAACTACTCGTACCTCTGAGCCATATTTGTCCCCAAAAAAAGCTAAGGCACCTTCACTGACTGCTTGTTGGTAAGAGGAATGGCGCCAGGCAACTTCTAGGTTTTCTCGGACTTTGCTGTTAACAAGTTGCTGGATTTCGGAAAGTGCGGCTTCAGGGACCTTTTCAAGATGAGTGAAGTCAAAACGGAAACGCTTAGCTGAAACGAGTGAGCCTTGTTGGCGTACATGGTTGCCAAGCACGTCTCGTAAAGAAGCGTGGAGTAAATGTGTTGCTGTGTGGTTACCGGCTGCTGCAGAACGATGGGCTTTGTCTACTGTTGCCACAATACTTGATCCCACTGAAATTTCCCCCTCGAGAACACGAGCACGATGCAAAATAGCATTTCCTGATTGTTGGGTATCGTAGATCTCTAGAATGCCTGATGAACAGCTAATCTTGCCAATATCTCCTATTTGTCCTCCTCCTTCGGGATAGAAGGGTGTTGTTGTAAGAACTACTTCGCAGTCCTCTCCTGTATTTACCGGGCCACTTACTTGTCCATTCTTTAAAATTGCAGTTATTTCAGCATCTTCTTCCAAGTGTGTATAACCGGTAAATGTACTGTGCTCTTTGGTTAGTGAATTTAATGCAGGAATTGTCTCGGAATTCGAAAACTGTGCTGCTTGACGACCTCTTTTGCGTTGGTTTTCAAGTGCGGTTTGAAAACCTTCATTGTCGATGGTGATGCCTTGGTCTGTTGCAATTTCGGAGGTGAGTTCTAAAGGTAGGCCATAAGTATCGTATAACTCGAAGGCAATTTCACCAGATAGACTGGACCTACCCGAATCCTTTTCACGGGTTATTAATCGATCAAGGCGTTGACTCGCGGCAGAAAGAGTTTTTGAAAAACGATCCTCTTCACTCCCAAGAGCCTGCATAATAAATTCATGATTTTCCATTAAATGTGGGTAAGCCATAGAAAGCTTATTTATGGAAACATCCGCTAGCCTGGGGAAGAAGGTTTCTGTTACTCCTTCGCGACGTGCGAGGTAAATAGCCCGTCTAATGATGCGTCTAAGTACATAGCCACGACCTTCATTGCTTGGAACAATACCATCTCCAGTTAATAATGTTGCAGCTCGTGAGTGCTCAGCCATGGCACGAATTGCATAAGCTTTAGTAGGAGTTATTTTTTCGGAGAGGTAATCAATTTTTAGAATTTTTGCGGCATCATTGAGTATAGGTAAGAAGATGTCTGTTTCGAAAACACTTTTTTTCCCTTGTAAGACGGCAGCAACACGTTCTAGTCCGCTACCTGTATCAATATTTTTCTGAGGAAGTTCATGAAAGGTTCCATTTTGATCTCGCAGATTTTGCATAAAGACAAGATTCCAAATTTCTAAAAATCTTTCACTTTGATTTGCTGGATCTGTATTTTCAAGCCCATTACTTGGCTCAAAGTCGTAAAAGATTTCACTATCAGGACCACATGGACCCGTAGGGCCACTA
>CAWVTC010000100.1:0-6292 GCA_963933025.1 uncultured Dehalococcoidia bacterium
CTGTATCTGTTCTTTCCGGCACGATGAGTTTACAGGGAATGGTGATATGGCAACAAGATATTCCTACGTGGATGATCTTGATTCAGCCTATAGCATTTGCTGTCTATTTCATTGGAGTTAGTGCTGAGCTTAATCGTACGCCTACCGATATTGCTGAGGCTGAATCGGAAATTGTTGCCGGATATCTTACCGAATATTCAGGAATGCGATGGGGTTTATTCTATGGTATGGATATCGCATATGCCTTGGGGGCATCTGCTTTTGCAGCGACCGTTTTTTTTGGTGGCTGGTCCCTATTCGGCTTGGAACAGTGGATACCACCTTGGTTAATATTTATTCTTAAAACATATCTATTTTATTTCTTATTTATATGGACAAGGGCGACATTGCCTCGTCTTCGGATTGATCAATTAATGTCGTTTGCCTGGAAATTTCTTTTACCGATAGCATTATTTAATCTTCTTATAGTGTCTGTAGAACGTCTTATCTGGACTTCAAATGATCTTCCAGATGCAATTGTTTGGGCCTTTGGAGGGGTGAATATCATCCTGATGGTAGGAATTGTTTTCGTGTGGTCTAAGGTTTTCAAATATGATCCAAAAAATCGCCCTACAAAGCCGCGTCTTGTGAATGAGCCCGGTGGTTACCGTCCGGTTGATCTCGGGGAAGGGGGTTCAGCTTCATGACTGGGTTTGGTGTTTCCGTTGCTTTTTGGGTGCTTTCTGTTCTGACACTAGCCTCGGCAGGAGGTGTTATGGCTTCACGTAACCTTATTCATGCAGTGCTTTTTCTTATCGTTGCATTTTTAGGTGTTTCCGGTTTTTTTGTATTGCTCTCTGCGGACTTTTTAGCGATGGCTCAGGTGATTATTTATGTGGGTGCTATTTCTGTTTTGATTTTATTTGCGATAGTGCTTACTCCGCGTGCGGAGCGTGATAATAGTGAAACTGTAATGGTCTTACCTGCTATTTTTCTTGGGGTTACCCTTATGGCAATAATGCTGTTTGTTCTATACGACGCAAATTGGAGTGTTACGGCTACTGAACCAAGCTTGTCAGCAGCTGTATTGGGATCGTCGTTACTATCTGTCTGGGTTTTGCCGTTTGAACTCGCATCTGTTCTGCTAACAGCTGCTCTTGTAGGATCCATCATGCTTGTCCGAAGCCCGAGTGATGAGGAAGGAGATTTAGCGTAATGACCTTATCACTTGAACATTTTTTGACAGTTGCGATGATTTTGTTTTCCGTAGGCTTAATAATTTCACTTTCTAAGCGTAATGCGATTGGCATTTTAATGGGTGTTGAATTAATGCTTAATGCTGTGAATCTTGCACTTATTACCTTTGCTCGTTTTGGTGAGAGTGAAATGAGTATTTCTGGACATGTGTTTGTTGCTTTTGTTATTACTGTAGCCGCGGCGGAAGCAGCAGTTGCTTTAGCGCTTGTTATTTCTGTTTACCGTACGCGCGGTACTATTGAAGTCGATCAACTTAGTTTGCTTAGGTTCTGAAAAATGTGGGTTGAATTTATGACAGTACCAAATGCATATATAGCCGAAACATGGTGTGAGATTTTTGCTGCAGAGGGTCTACGTGTGATTCCAATCCCTCCAATAGGGCGCGGTGAAGATGCTTCTATGCGAGATGAGCGTGTTTTGCATGTTCCTAGTGGGAAAGCTCATGTTGCTCGTGAAATTTTGAGGAAGATCTAGTAATGCCATTCTATTTATTAGTAGCTGAAGCCGGTGTTCCTTCTATAGCTGAAGGATTTCTCTGGGCTATTTTAGGAATTCCGCTACTTGCTTTTTTGATTATTTTTGGTTTCCGACAGCGTATTCCCGAACAGGTATCTGGATATGTAAGTATTGGTGCTATTTCAACCACTTTTATTTTATCGATTATCGTGCTTTTCAATGTTATTGGCGCGGATGGTGGAATAGCCATACATACACACAATTGGTTCTCTATTGGGGAGCTTGATTTCAATTTAGGCATCCGTATCGATGGGTTGACTGCAATTATGCTGATTGTAGTTACAAGTGTGGCCACGTTGGTACAAATATATTCCCAGGGATATATGCACAATGATCCTGGGTACAGGCGCTATTACGCCTATATGAGCCTATTTGCTACTTCTATGTTGGGTCTTATTCTTGCCGACAATCTGCTTATGCTTTTTGTTTTTTGGGAATTGGTAGGTTTGTCTTCTTATTTGCTTATAGGTTTTTGGTTTCACAAGCCTTCTGCAGCCGCGGCTGCTAAAAAGGCATTTATTGTCACTAGGATTGGTGATCTTGGACTGCTGGCAGCTTTACTTTTAATTGGTACTCGGGCTGCGACTTTTCAAATAGATACTATTCATGATCTTGTTATTGCAGGTGCTATTACCGGAACGACACTGACTCTTTTTGGGTTAGGTATTTTTGCAGGAGCAGTTGGGAAAAGTGCTCAGTTCCCGTTACATGTTTGGCTTCCTGATGCTATGGAGGGCCCAACACCAGTTTCAGCGCTTATTCATGCTGCAACGATGGTCGTTGCAGGTGTCTATTTAGTGGCACGGTTCTTTCCAATATTTGAGGCCTCGCCTGATGCACGTGAAGTTGTGGCATGGGTAGGTGCGATTACTGTTGCTATCGGGGCACTGATAGCTTTAGTACAAACTGACTTGAAACGTGTTTTAGCGTATTCCACTATTAGCCAGCTTGGGTACATGATGTTGGCCTTAGGGGTTTTTGGATATGGTGCTGCTGTTTTCCACTTATTCACCCACGCTTTTTTCAAAGCATTGCTTTTTCTCGGATCTGGATCCGTAAATCATGCGACGAATACGTTTGATATGAGGAAAATGGGTGGTCTACGCCATACGATGCCTATTACGTTCATTACATTTCTTATTGGTTCCCTTAGTCTTGCGGGAATTTTCCCGTTGGCTGGTTTCTTTTCAAAGGACGAGATTTTGGCTGAAGCATGGGTTGAGAATCGTACGTTATACGGAATTGCAGCTATTGCTGCTTTTCTAACTGCTTTATATATGTTCCGAGCTATTTTCTTGACTTTTTTTGGTAAGTATAAAGGTGGTGAAATTGTTCAAGAGGAAGATGAGAATATGCAATTCGCTGGAATGCCTTCGGTTCCGCATGAATCTTCTCGCGTGATGACAATTCCTTTAGTGATACTTGCGATTGGGGCAATTGGTGCTGGGTGGTTGGCATTTGGTCGTACGTTTCATGAATTTGTTGAAGCAGCTTTGCCAGAGCCTCCACATCATGTGGTGCCTTTTAGCTATGGGATTGCAATTTCTTCGAGTGTAATTGCCTTATTAGGTATTGCAACTGCTTGGATGATTTATCAAAAAAAGATTATTCCTTCTTCGGAAATCTATAAAACTGCTTTTCCTTTCGCACGTCTTTTTGAGCATAAATTCGGATTTGATTGGTTGTACGAGAAGGTTTTTGTCACGAGATTTTTCCAAAATTTCTGGAATCGATTAATTCAACAATTTGATAGCAGGGCAGTTGATGCTGTTGTTAATGCATCAGGTACGTTTGTGCTTGCGTTTGCGCAGGGTGTTCGTGTTGTTCAAAATGGTCAAGTTCAATTGTATGGAGTCATGATGGGCGTTGGCTTAATTGCTATCGTTATCATTGTCTTCATTGCGAACCCATTGTAGGAGGGGTTGTGGAACTAACTACGTTGGTCTTTCTTCCTGCAGCGGCAGCTGTATTGATTCTTCTTTTGCCACAGAAGTATGCGGAAATCTCTAAGTGGGTTGCGCTAGCTGCAGCATCAGCCGCACTAGTACTTTCTATTGTGCTGTTTTTCTCCTTTGAACATGGTGCTGGTTACCAGTTTGTTGAACGTTATTCTTGGATAAATGTGTCAGGTTTTGATATTAATTTTGCCTTAGGAGTTGATGGCTTAAGTATGCCGTTGGTTGTCCTGACTACTTTTTTGACGGTTGCTGCTGTTTTAGTTTCTTTTCGTATAGATTTTCGACAACGTGCGTACTATGCATCCCTGCTGGTTCTTGCGAGTTCCGTTCTTGGTGTTTTTACAGCACTTGACTTCTTGCTCTTCTTTCTTTTCTGGGAACTTGAATTATTTCCGATGTTTTTACTGATAACTATTTGGGGTTCAGGTCGACGTGATTATTCAGCGACAAAATTTGTACTTTACACTCTTGCCGGTTCTGCTTTCATGCTTGTTGGTATTTTGGTTCTTGCTTTTTCAGCCGGAACTTTTGATCTTGAGATTTTAGGATCCTCAGAATTTGGAAGTACTATCATTCCTTTATCGTTTGTGTTTGCGTTTTTATTTATTGGATTTGCCGTGAAATTGCCTATAGTTCCATTGCATACGTGGTTACCTGATGCCCATAGTGATGCACCAACTGCCGTGTCGGTAATGCTTGCGGGGGTTTTGTTAAAAATGGGTGGTTATGGCATTATCCGAACTTGTATAACAATGTTGCCAGATCAGGCAAAGGATTTCGATGTTGCTTTCGCAGCTATTGGCGCTGCAAGTGTTTTATATGGCGCGTTTGTTACTTTCCGTCAAACAGATATCAAGCGGCTTATAGCCTATTCTTCTGTCAGCCATATGGGATTGGTGCTTTTGGGTATTAGTGGTCTTGGTGTTACAGGTTTGGTGGGTGCAACATACCAAATGCTCGCTCATGGATTGATTACAGGGATGCTTTTCGTTGTTATTGGGTTAATGTATGACCGAACACATACTCGAGAGATTTCTCGTTTGGGTGGATTAGCTCGCCAGATGCCACTACTTGCAACTGGTCTTGTCTTTGCCGGTTTTGCAAGCGTTGGATTGCCATCTCTTGCTGGTTTTGTTGCAGAAATCACAATTTTCCTAGGAGCTTTTCAAGCATTTGAGTGGGCAGTTTTGATGGCTATTTTTGGTGCAGTCCTATCTGCAGGATATATTTTATGGACATTACAACGAGTGGTTTTTGGACCACCTCGTGATGAGTGGGATTCGCTTACAGATCAGAACCACTGGTGGGAGCATATCCCAATACTGGGCTTAGCAGCTTTGATTGTATTACTTGGGGTTTATCCTGCGATTATTACCGATATGCTAAATCCCACCCTAGAGTTTGTTGTAGAGAGGTTCACTATATGAACCCGTTTGAACTCATTGGTCCTCAATTGGCAATTTTGATTGGTGCTGCCGTTATTCTTATTTATGATGCTGTGGTTCCCAGAAAAACTCAGTATCTCCCCTGGTTGGCATTAGCTTCAATTGTGGCATCGGCTGTTTGGGCAGTGAGCATAGTTGTACAAGGTGACTATCAGTCCGGATTTGAAGGTACGTATAGTCTAGATAAGTTTTCAGTTTTCTTTAGCGTGGTATTTGCAGGTATAGCAGCGATCGTTGTGTTAGCTTCCATTGATTGGATTGATCGTGTTGGTCGGCGTAAATCCGAATATTATGCCCTTCTTTTAACTGCAACTGCGGGGTTGATGTTTCTTGCTGGTGCAAGAGATTTAATCACTATTTTTATTGCTCTGGAGCTTTCCTCAATTCCCCAATACATATTGGCAGGTTGGGGTAAGGATGAAAAGTCAGGTGAATCTGGAGTGAAATATTTATTACTAGGTGCTATAGCATCTTCACTACTTCTTTTTGGCATGGCGTTATTGTACGGATTGTCAGGTACCACTTTTTTACCTGAGATCGCTACTTTTGTTGCTGAAAATGCTTCAAATAATCGTTCACTTTTGATTTTATCGAGCATGCTTATTCTGGCTGGATTTGCCTTCAAGATGGCTTTAGTCCCCTTTCAAATGTGGGTTCCTGATGTTTACCAGGGTGCGCCAACGCCTGTTGCAGCATTCTTGTCTGTAGGATCAAAAGCAGCAGCTTTTGCCGTTGTTTTGCGCATTTTTTTTGAAGGTCTTAATGCAGAGATACTAAGTAATGATTGGTCAATGATATTTGCTATTCTAGCTGCGGCTTCGATGACTATAGGGAATATATTTGCAGCTGCGCAGTCCAATATTAAAAGGATGCTTGGATACTCTTCTGTCGCCCAAGCCGGTAATTTCGCCGTGGGGTTAGCTGCAATTGCAGTTGTAGGTCAGGAATTTACATTAGCTGCGAGTGCGATCCTGTTTTTTGTTGTGGCCTACGCTTTTACAAATTTGGCTGCTTTTATAGCAGTGATTGCAATTTCTCGTCATTTGGAGAGTGATGATATAAATTCTTACGAAGGCATTGCCAAAAGTGCACCACTAGTAGCGCTTGCTCTTGGAATAGCATTAATATCGCTCTCAG
>CAWVTC010000101.1:0-6272 GCA_963933025.1 uncultured Dehalococcoidia bacterium
CAAAGATAGGTTTTTTCCCAATCAGAAATTTTGCTTGCTCAACCTGTACATCTAGGAGGCTCGGATTCCCAGGACCAGGAGATAAGACAATGCCATCTGGTTTCAAGTCAAGTACTGCTTCAGCAGTCGAGTGGGATGGCATGATTGTGATCGAACATCCTCTGGTTGCGAGGGAGCGCATAATGTTTCGTTTGACTCCACTGTCTAGAACGACTACATGAAATTCACCATGTTCGTTTTCATCCCATGTATATGTTTTACGAGAGGTGACGTGTGAAACCCAATTAGTGGTTTCGTATGTTTCGGTTTTTTGTAACCTTTTAAGTGCGTCTTCTGGTGTTTCATCAGATGTAATAGTGCCAGCCAGCACTCCATTTTCTCGGAGTCTTCTTGTAATAGCACGTGTATCAAGTCCATCGATGGCTATTAAGTTTTGCTCCTTCAAAAAAAGATTTATTTCCTGTTCTGAACGGACATGACTACCAAACGATGCTATTTCTCTGACTATAAGACCCTTAGGGTGAATGGTATCCGATTCTTCTATCGTTGTATCGATACCATAATTGCCGATCATTGGATAGGTTAGAAGTAATAATTGACCTGCATAGGATGGATCTGTCAGCATTTCCTGATAGCCAGTCATGGATGTATTGAAGACTACTTCGCCAGTAGCATGACCTCTTGCCCCATGTGCAGTTCCTTCATAAATGCTTCCATCACTGAGTACAAGATAAGCGGTTTTCATCAAGTTGCTGATTCCCTTGACCAGGAAAGTATCCCATCATAAATAACTTTTTTTACACGACCTGTTAGTTCGTATCCATGCAATGGTGAATTTTTTCCCATGGAAGTGAATTGGTGGGCATCAACTATCCATTGTTCATTTGCATCGAAAATTGTGACGTCTTTTGATAAGTTAGGCGTTAATTTACCGAGCCCTTCTTGTAATCGAAATGCAGCTGCTGGTCCTGCAGTAAGTGCTTTTAACGCGGCTTCAAAATCTAGCTCTCCTCTATTCGTCAAGGTTGTGATTGTGGCTAGGGCTGTTTCGAGGCAAGAAATACCGAAAGGGGCTTTAGAGAATTCCTGTAGTTTTTCTTCAGAGGCATGAGGTGCATGATCAGTTGCAATTGCATCTATAATTCCAGCATTAACACCGGCTAGAAGTGCTTGTCTATCTGCTTCAGAACGTAAAGGAGGATTAATTTTTGCTGCTGTATCATAGGCAGGTTCGTTTACCAAATTATCTCCTCCGACCACATCTTCAGTTAAGTACAGGTGACTAGGTGTTACCTCACAGGTTATTGGTAATCCTGCTGCTTTAGCATCTGCAACTAGCTCAAGACTTCGGGCTGAGGTCAAATGCATTAGGTGTAGTGGCGCTTTGGTCAAAGCACATATTTCGATGTTCCGGGCGACCGCACTAGTTTCTGCAGCCGATGGTTGTCCTATCAGTCCTAATCGTTCACTTATATATCCTTCATTCATTACTCCATTGTTGCTTAATGAGGGGTCATCGCTATGCTCTGCAATCGGGATGCCTAGCGAACCTGCAGTTTCAAGTGCTCGTCTCATGATTAATCCGCTTTCGATAGGGTTTCCATCATCACTAAAAGCTACACACCCAGCGGCAACAAGTTCACTAATTTCGGACAGGATTAGCCCAGCACGTCCTTGAGTTGTTGCTGCCACTGGCAATACCCGTATATGTGAATCACTTAGAATTTTATCTTTTAAACCTTGAAGAGTTGAAGCATTATCTGGAGTAGGGTCAGTGTTAGGCATTGAGCAAATCGTAGTAAAACCACTTTCTAAAGCTGCCTTTGTTTCTGAAGCTATTGTTCCTTTCTGCTCGAATCCTGGCTCTCGCAGATGGCAATGTAAATCAATAAAACCTGCGGTCACGATACATCCCTCTGCAGGTATTACCTGAGCATTTTTAGCCTCGATATGTTGCGAAATTTCTGAAACAAATCCGTTTTCCATAAGTAAATCGCCGTAAAGGTCTAGTTGATTGCCAGGATCGAAAATGCGCCCACCACGAATTAAAATATTGTTCATGCGGGAAAGTCCGTAGTTCTTGTTGCAAACAAATACAGTAATGCCATTCTGATTGCGACACCGTTTGTGACCTGTGCACTAATCACAGATTGTTTTCCTTCCGCAACTTCTTGTGAGATTTCAAATCCAGCATTCACAGGGCCAGGATGCATAACTATTGCTGTAGATTTTGCGAGTGCAATAGTATCGTTGTTGATCTGATAATTCCTTATATATTCACTCAAGGAGGGGATAATACTGTTACGTTGGCGTTCTTTTTGAAGGCGTAATGTCATTACAACATCAGCATTGGAAAGCGCAGTTTTAAGATTCGTGGTGACCGTAACATTTTGTAAGTCGCTTTTGGGCTGAGTAAAGTATTTAGGCAATAAAGTTGCAGGACCACAAAGGGTTATCTGTGCACCTAGAGTTAGTAAAGCCCAGATATTAGATCTCGCAACGCGACTATGCAAAATGTCGCCAACAATTACAATTTTCCTTCCGGATAACTCTCCTAGATGTTGTTTGATTGTGAATAAATCGAGCAACGCTTGCGTAGGATGTGCATGCATACCATCTCCTGCATTAATCACGCTCGCATTGGTATACTTGCTGGCCAAAGTTGAAGCACCTGAAAGAGGATGCCTCAAGACTAAGATATCTGCACCGATTGCTTCTAATGTGCGAACAGTATCGATTAAGGATTCTCCCTTACCTACACTGCTTTGAGATGCAGAAAGGTTTACTACATCCGCGCCTAGCGCTTTCCCAGCAATTTCAAAGCTAGCACGGGTTCGAGTACTATTTTCATAAAATAGAGTGGCTAGAGTTGTTCCCCGTAGTGTTGTAGTTCGAGCAACAGGTCTCTCTCTTACTTCGATCATGGCCTCAGTAGTTTCAAAGATCAGGTTGAAGTCAGCCAAATTTAAATCAGCAGTATCAAGTAAATCTTTCCGTAACCAAATGGCAGGTTCACTTTTAGTAGGTTCTGATTTAGCTGATTTGGATTGCGTTGGCATTACAATTCCTCCTCAATTACAGAAACTCTATCAACTCCATCTACCTCATTTAATTCAACAAGAATTGATTGATTAGGAGCTGTGGGAATATTTCTACCGATAAAATCAGGGCGTATAGGTAATTCTCGATGCCCTCGATCAATATAAACTGCAAGTCGCACAGAAGCTGGACGACCATAATTCATTAAAGCATCGAGCGCAGCACGACAGGTTCGTCCTGTATAGAGGACGTCATCAACAAGTACAACAGTCATACCATCTAAGCTTTTAGGGATAGTGCTTTTTTGGAGCTTTGGTGCGGGACCGGACGTTTTTAGATCATCACGATGAAGAACGATATCAAGCGCTCCAGTAGGTATTTGTACGTTTTCAAAATTTCCTATTTCTATCGCAATACGTTCTGCCAACGTGGCTCCCCGAGTCAGGATACCGACCAAAATAAGTTCGGATGCGCCTTGGTTGTTTTCAATGACTTCATGAGCAAGTCTACGGATAGTTCGTTCAATTTCATTAGCTTCTTGGATAACTGTTATTGACATAGAAAAGGTGTTCCTCTATGGATACGAATTAATATTTTCGCAGTAAAGGAAGCAGGCAGATAACAAGTAAGAGCAAGGTAAGAAGATAGTAATATCACGCGCGCCTCCCTTCTCGGCCTCACTGGACCATTTTAAAGGGCAAACTGAGCATACCGCAGGATATCGATTACGCGCTAGTGGTGATCCTTATTAATAGTCAGATATTCACAAAAACTTATTCAAAGAGCTAAAAAATAAAAAATATATATTTTAGTTGACACTCTATCTTTCAACCCTATGATCACGAACAGGCTATCAATTGGTAGTCAAAAATATTTACTCGACAGCAGAGAAAAAGGTGATATGGATGGCTCCACGAAGAAAAAAGAAACCACAAACTGTCGGAGAACTTAAGGCATCAGGGTACCAAGTTTCTACAATACGCGAAGAGTTAAGAAAAAACTTAATTGCCAAACTGAAAAAAGGTGATCGCTTATTTCCTAAAATATTTGGATATGACGAAACAGTCATACCTCATATCACCAACGCTATCTTAGCAGGACAAGATATCGTTTTTTTGGGCGAACGAGGCCAGGCGAAATCGAGAATCATACGTGCATTGGTAGATTTCTTGGATGAAGAATATCCAACATTGGCAGGTTGTGAAATTCCAGAAGATCCTTATCAACCAATCACTAGAGAAGGAAAAAATTTACTTTTAGAACATGGTGATAATTGCGAAATCCGATGGTTAAGTCGCGATGAACGATATAGTGAAAAGCTAGCTACGCCAGATATAACTATTGCAGATTTAATTGGCGAAGTTGATCCCATTAAAGTTGCTGAAGGACGCTATTTGTCAGATGAATTAACTATTCATTATGGTCTGATACCGCGCACTAACCATGGTATTTTTTGCATTAATGAATTGCCAGACTTAGCAGAGCGTATACAAGTTGGACTACTTAACATAATGGAAGAGCGAGATGTCCAAATTCGTGGCCATAGAGTACGTCTTCCACTCGATGTGTTTGTTGTTGCAAGTGCCAATCCAGAAGATTATACCAATCGCGGACGCATTATAACTCCTCTGAAAGATCGGTATGGGGCGCAAGTAAGAACCCACTATCCAAAGTCTTTAGAACATGAACTAGATATTGTGGAGATAGAAAAACACCCAGCTCCTGCAAATTTCTCTGTTAAGGTTCCTTCATTTATGAATGAAATTATTATTGAAATTACCAAACAAGCGCGCAAAAGCCCGGATATAAATCAACGCTCTGGAGTAAGCGTAAGAACTTCAATTGCTAATTATGAAAGCGTAGTAGCAAACGCATTACGACGTTCACTTGCTCACAAGGAAACTGAAATAGTACCGAGAATATCGGATTTGCCTTACATAATTCCTTCTACAAGTGGAAAAGTGGAATTTGAGACTATTGAAGATGGGCAAGAAGAAGAGATTATTACTAAGCTTGTGGAAAATGCCATAATTACTGTTTTTAACCGTTTTTTCAATATTCCTGAACTAGAAGAAATTGTTGATCGATTCCGTTCTGGTGTATCGATCGAAGTTGGAGAATCTATATCTAGCAAGGAGTATGCAAAAATTATAAAGCTAATCACAAATCTTAAAGAACCAATAGGGAAATTAAATGCGACTAGTGCAGGTACGAAAGCCTCAGTTGTGGAATTTATTTTTGAAGGATTACATTTGAATAAAAGATTAAATAAAGATCAGATCGGTTCAAAAATACTCTACCGTACATGACCTTGGAAGTTAGTGTTTTACCAGATGAAGGATTACTTTTTAACTCTGCTATCCATTGTTACACTGAAGCTTTTTCTCTCCCTCCTTACAGTGATCCCAAACGTGGCGAAGAAGTGCATGCACGATTGCAATCAACACATAAATATATTGATGGGTTCCAAGCTTTTATCGCAACAGATCCAGCTGCCACTTATGAGGTCATTGGTATGTGCTACGGCTATAAAAGTAAACGAGGGCAGTGGTGGCATGACACTGTAAAACAAAAGCTCACTGAATCGCTTTTGCCAATTTGGTTCGATTCTGCGTATGAACTGGTCGAGATCGCAGTACAGCCCAAAGAGCAGGGTAGAGGGATTGGGACACTTCTCATAAACTATTTACTCGATAAACGAACCGAGCCTGGGTGTGTGCTAAGTACGCGTATTGATAGTCAAGCCCATGAATTATATGAACGTCTTGGATTTTCAACACTAGGTCAAATTGAGTTTAATAACAGTACCGTTCCTTACTACATAATGGGAAAAACATTCCAACACAAAATTTGAAAAGATTCCCTCCATGCATCTTATGGTTAAAATCATTATATGGAGAGTAAGCAAGACCCCCGAGAAATACAGGATTTGTTACGTTTAGCTAAACAAGCAAGTAAGTTAGCAGGCGAAATAATTATGCCTTTATTTGAAGAAAGTATTAGTTTTACGCTAAAAAAGGATCAAACTCCAGTTACTATTGCGGATCAAAAAGCTGAGGAAGCAATTTCGGAATTTTTACAACGTGAGACTCCTAATTATTCAATATTAGGTGAAGAGCTAGGAGAAGTAGCTAGGAGTAATAGTCATAAATGGATCATCGACCCAATTGATGGAACGCAATCATTTGTTCAAAATGTCCCTCTGTTCGGCACTCTTATTTCACTAGAAATAG
>CAWVTC010000102.1:0-6129 GCA_963933025.1 uncultured Dehalococcoidia bacterium
TCAGGTGAAACGTGATTATATAGGACGGTTTGATATTCAGGCATCGGTTAGCTCCATGAGTGTTTAAAGCGGATTATACAGATTGCTGCAGCATTGGTTCTATTTGAAGTACAGAAAATGTTGAATGATGGCTAATTTTCGAAATTATTACCTTTTAATCGGCTATCAATAGTACGTGCCAAACTGTACTCAATGGGTAGAAAACCATTTGCCTCCCAAAAAGGCCAACCACTATAGTTCATATTTAATACGTGTAGTGTCACGCTTTTGTAATTATGTTCTCGAGCCCATGTCATTCCCGTGTTAAGCAGTGCATGGCCTATACCATTTTGTTGGGTCTCTTCACTAACTATGCCCATGAAAAGGTATATATTGTTAGCGCTGTTAATATGGGGAGGAATGAAGCCTTCACTGAGGAAACTAAGTAGGCCTATTGCGTGATCGTTGTTGTAAGCGATAAAGTGCGGGTTGTTTTCATTAGTTAAAAGCTTTTCAAAAAATGTTTTTGCTAGCTTGCGATCTTTTTTTTGTACAGGCCAAAACATGAACATTGGTGAACTAATATGATGTTTGCCTAGCAGTTCTGCTAAATCAATAACTGTATCAACATCATCCACCTGTGCTTGCTTGATAGTTAATCCACTGATTTGCGTAAACCTGATTGGTCCAGTTTCTGGGCGTACTGTGATCGTCGTGTGACGTCCAAAGCCTAGGTCGAACCATGCTTCTTGTATACGTTGATCACTTGATGAGATATTAATAGTGTGATGGGTATAACCATCAGATACCCAATTCTTGGCAAGCTCTCTGTAAAGCTCTCTGTAGACAATTTTGGCATCTGCTTCTTCAGAAACGGCATGCGCAAGAAAGTTGATTCCAGCTGAATTTGGAATAGTGATTTGTGATAAATAATTACCTTGCGTAGCCTCAGAAGTTTTTTTCCCAATTACAAATCCTATGAGGCGATGGTTTTTAAGTGCGGCAAAGCTTTGTGCTAGACATTCATTTTTTTGATTTGCGAGGACTTCAGTTATCTTGCCTAGATTCAAAAAGTCAGAGTTGATAATTGGCAGATCTCGATGTTCTGATTCTAGCCTTCGCATTAGTAACTTTGCTGCTGCACCCAAATGTTCACTTTCTAGTGATGTAACTGTAATTTGGTAGCTCATATCACTATCCTAGCGCTTGTTCACGTAGGATAGTGATATGACTAATAAGGTTTGGTGACTTATGGATTTGGGATTAGAAGGTGCAAAAGTGATGATTCTCGGAGCAAGTCGAGGAATTGGTAGGATGACTGCTGAGATATTTGCGGCAGAAGGTGCGGATCTTGCGATCTGTGCCCGTAACCTCGATGCTCTTGAAGTTGCAAAGGCAGATTTAGTAGTCGTAGGCAAAGGGTCTGTTTATGCTGCTACTGCAGATTTGGCAGATGCTGAATCTCTTAGTAGTTTTGTTCAAGCAGGGATTCAAGAACTTGGTGGATTAGATATTCTTATTCACAATGCCACGGGTATTTCAGGGCAGGATGAGGCAGGGTGGCGTGGTACTTTTGAGGTAGATGTTCTTGGTGCAGTTCGAGCAATAGAAGTAGCTCAGCCAATACTTGAAAAAAGTGAGAATGCCAGTATTACTTTCATCGGATCTACTGCAAGTAAGCAATGGTTTGGAAGATGGTCTTCTTACGGTCCAATGAAAGGTGCGATGCGAGTTCTGGCTAATGAAATGGGACAGGCACTGGGCAAACGTGGTATTCGAGTAAATGCACTTTCCCCTGGTGCGACATGGTTTCCAGGTGGTAGCTGGGATCGTACTAAAGAGGCAAACCCTGATTTTTATAAGAGTGTAGAGCGTAGTGTTCCTTTTGGTCGACTTGGCCATGTTGATGAGGTAGCACGTTCAATTGTTTTTCTTGCTAGTCCTGCTGCCTCATGGATAAATGCGACGCATATTGTGGTCGATGGAGGTCAAGGGAAGTTTGTAGATTGATTACAACGAAGTACGAAGTATGGCTAAGTTGGCCGTAAGATATAAGTCAATGCGTATAGAAAAAATAAACCCCGATTGGCAATGGACTCGATACCGCAAAGTGACAGTGACAAGGGACAGCCTGATCACTTCATATGAACAAAAGTATAGGCCTGTCTTTGATGCAGATACATTACACAGGAGATTAGCAAAAGCCTACGATGATCGACGTATCCGTCGTGTCAAAATATATGATGTTCTTGAGAATTGGCTTTCTCTTTTCGGTGTACTTTCAGGGGACATTGAGGATCTTGATGAAAATGATTTTATGAAGGAAGCAGGTCAGGTTTGGTGGATAGTCCAAGTTTTCAATGTATTGAGGAACTACGAGTACGATGGCACCGTTGGTCTTGACCCTACTAGGATCAAGAACTCAAATGCATTGGAGATTAGAATAGATGTGCCGAACCCTAGTAGAGTAGCCGGACTAGGTGATGGTTTTTTTCCATACGATTGGGCAACAAGATCACCGTTAGACCCAGGGATTGCAATGTCAGATAACGCAATTACTGAGAGTGCCCATACGAGTGAAAGGAATATATCTGCTAAGCAAGCAACATGGCAGGTAACGTACTTGGATTTGTTAGAAGTGATTGCGAAAACTATTCACGCAAAAGTACAAGGCAGTGTTGAAATAACCTTTGAGGCTCTAAACACCATAGTGCTAGAAGAGCAAGGAGTTAATCCTTCGGATTTCACGTTCCTGAATGTTTCTCGGGATAAATTTGGTTCTAGAAAGATACCGGAGAAGAATGCTAACCCGGCCAACGATACTTATAGAATTGAACCAGTACTACAACCGAAAGACCTACTTGGGTACATTTGGATGCTTGTAGCAGAAGAATTTACTGAAATCCCAAGCGTCAATTTTGAAAACTGCAAAGGCTTTGATAATTGTGGAAATGTACTGAAACGAACACGTTCTCGAGCATGTAGGTATTGTCGCTTGCTGGTATATGCCGTTACCTCTTACCAAAGTGGGGACATTGCAAAAAATGATGACCTTATTAACCAGGCAGTTCCTATACACTTACGGCGTGAAGAATGGGGAGACAGTGCTAAGAGAGTCGTTGAAGGTATCACAACGCTAGTTAGCAGCGCCAGTGGTAACGGTGAAGACGATTATTGCGCAAGGAGTCCCAATAACTTGCACGCGATGCGAAAATATCAACGTGAATGGTGCAGTTCAACCTGTCAAGTTAGGAATCGTAAAAAAACCTAATACTCCATGGTTAATAAAAGTTAAGTGTAGCGTTTAAGAAATGCTCCAATACTTGCATACGCATCGTTTCCCTCTGGGATTAAGGCTGCCATATTTTGAAAAACATGATGTTGGCCACCATAAATTTCTGTACGAACGCTGACACCACAACCCTGAGCTTTTTGTGCCAATCTGATAGTATCATCAAACAGTACTTCGTCTGTTCCAACTTGCATAAGTAGTGGCGGTAATCCGGTAAGATCTGCAAAAAGTGGTGAGGCTAATGGTGTTGTTAAGTCGGCATCACCAACATAGGCACGGCCCCAAATGTCTAAGTGTACCTGGCCAAGCATGGGATCAAGGGGTGCTCGTTCATGCATCGATTCACCTGATAGAGATAAATCGGTCCAGGCTGACATTGTTACTGCCGCATTAGGTAATTTATCTCCAGAATCCCGTAATGCAATGAGTGCTGCGAGTGCAAGTCCTCCTCCTGCAGAGTCACCACCTACAAAAATAGTTTTGGCAGTACTAGGACCATCAGGGCCATTTTCTTGTGCGAATCGGATTGCAGTTAAGGCATCTTCTAAAGCTGCTGGATATGTATGTTCCGGAGCTAAACGGTAATCGACATCTAGAACAACACAATTTCCTTCCCGTGAAATTGGTGCAGTACTATCTGCCCCTGGTGAACCGAGAACATATCCGCCACCATGAAAGCGGACGAAACGGACATCAGGATCTGATCCTTCTGTATTTACCCATAAAGCGGGTACCCCATTAGCATTTACTTTCGTCACAGTCGTATCAGGTGGTATAGGAGCTGCCTCCTCAGGTACAGGCATCGCTGCACGGATCTCTGGTATGTCTTCCGGTTCCGCATTTTCAAAAGGCTTAATCATTTCTCTAATTCCTGCCAGAATTCCGGCTACCATTTCTGAACGCATAATATGCTCCTTTTAAATTCTATGAGCATAAACAATACGGTGACTTGAATCATTAGAAAAGCACAATCAGGATTTTTTGATATCTATATCCTGATTGCCCCTTAGAATCATCAAATATGAGACGTTTGCAGACTTTTAGCGCCTTTCAGGAAACTGCTTTTCGACTTCTATGGTTAAACACTTTTTCGTTCATGCTTGTCAATGGCAGTCAACGCTTAGGGGTTGTGTATCTCGTGTTGGAGATAAAGAATAGTGCTTTGCTTGTGGGGTTAGCTAGCTTTGCGCTTGGTTTACCGATATTGCTTTTTTCACTGCCTGCTGGTGTGTTGATTGATAATTTGAACCGGAGGCGTTTACTTTTTATTACTCAAACGCTTGCATTAATCGGTTCGATGGTTGGTGCTATTCTTCTTTGGACCGGTGCTATTTCAATAGAAGGGGATCGGGTTCCCCAGTCAATTGCGCTTGTCGCAATTGTGGCTTTTATCTTTGGAAGTGCTGTTGCGATGGGGCAACCGTTAAGACAAGCGATTATTCCTACAATTATTGGCCGCTCCAATTTAATGAATGCAATAGCGCTTAACACGATTACTCAAAATGTCTCACAAATCATAGGGCCAGCACTTGCGGGATCAATTGCATTTCTGGCCTTCGATGGATTTTTTGTAGCACAAGCTGCTTTTTTAGCGCTAGGATTCGTTTTTTTAATACGTTTGCGAGTTCCTCAACCAAAACGGCAAGAGACTATCAGTTTTGCCAGTTATAAAAGGGATATTGGTGAAGGTATTCGTTTTGTTGTGAATACACCAAATATTCGAGTATTAATTATTCTGCTCATTATTTCAGCCTTGCTTGTAGCTGGTGCCTGGGGGTCTCTCCTTCCTAAAATTGCCCGTGACAATCTTGGAGCAGGCGTTCTTGAAACTTCTATGATCTTTGTTGTGATGGGTATAGGAACCTTATGTTCCTCCCTTTTTCTTGCTTCTATCAAAGAACTAAAAAACGCTGGTGGTTGGTTTATTGTGACAAACATCATTGGTTCTTCACTTATGATTGGTCTCGGGCTGTCACATTCTTATCCGCTGACTTTAGTATTGATGGGGATCACAGGGATAAACGCCGGGTTTTTTATGAATCTTAACTTAACGTTGATACAGGCTTACACCCCTCAGCATGTAATGGGTAGAGTTATGAGTGTCTATACACTTTGTTTTATGGGTGGTATGCCCCTGGGAGCACTTATTTCTGGACTTGGGGCTGAGCTAACGAGTGCTGGTGGTTGGTTTGTTATTGTTTCTTGCGTTCAACTTGTTGTAGCTATAATCGCCATTATTACGCAACCTTCGATGCGCCGGATGAGTACTTTGCCAGCGGATGGAGATGTTGTAGATGCCTGAACAAACTGCCCCAGTGATATCCGTTTCTGATGCTGAAAAAAAGAAATGGTCAAACAATATTTGGCGCTTCGGGGCGTTCAGATTTTTTGTAGATTTCCAGTTATGGCTTCCAATTTGGGTAATTTATCTTAATGAGACTCGAGGCCTGTCCTTAACAGAGATCACTTTTTTAGATGTTCCATTCTGGTTGCTTTTGATTGTTCTGGAAATCCCTACTGGGATTGTTGCTGATCGGTGGGGAAGAAAAGTTTCGCTTTGTTACGGGGCATTTATAAATGCAATTGCGGTTTTAGTCTTTGGTCTTGCCGGGAATATAGCCATACTTTTTGTCTCTTATAGTGTCTGGGCTGTTGCCTGGACCTTATTTTCGGGTGCTGATTCAGCATTTGTGTACGATTCGCTAAAGGCTGCAGGAAGGCAGGGGGAATATCAAAAGATTTGGGGACGCATACACTCGGTTTCCCTAGTTGCACATGTGCTGGGTCTTGTTTTGGGTGCTCCTCTTGCTGCCGCAACAAATCTTTGGTTCCCGATTGTAATTAGCGCGGGTCTTATG
>CAWVTC010000103.1:0-6109 GCA_963933025.1 uncultured Dehalococcoidia bacterium
TTCCATTTTCGTCCACAATGTTTTTCCCACGTGGCCCTGCTACCAATGACTGATAGGTGTGCTTTTGTTCCGGAGTTAATTGTGATGGGTTTAATAAGGGGAGACGTGACATATATTCCTCGCTACTTCCAATTATGTCTTAAAACTCATAAAGCGAGTAATCTGGGGATACTGTATGGAGATCTGTTGGAGATTAAATGGCTTACGAATTTATTGAAGTTGAAAATATTGAAAATGTTGGAGTTATTCGATTAAATAGACCGGAAAAATTGAATGCATGGAATGCAAAAATGGGTGCAGAGGTACGGGAAGCTATTGAAACCTTCAATAATGACCCTGCAGTTGGGGCAATTGTTACGACAGGAAACGGGAGAGCATTTTGTGCAGGAGCAGATATCAGTGGCTGGTCTCAAGATCTTGCAGGGGAGCGTGAATGGACTCCAGTAGAGCGCAATGCAGATGAGGAAAATTGGATTGATTTTTGCACACGTAGTAAGCCTCTTATAGCAGCAGTGCATGGCTATGCAGTGGGGATTGGGGTAACTCAAATTCTTCCTTATGATCTTCGTCTTGCTTCTGAAAATGTTCGTTTCAGCTTTCGTTTTGTACGTGTAGGGTTATTGCCAGAATTAGGTAGTACTGCATTACTACCGAGATTAATAGGGTTAGGTCGTGCCGTTGAGGCTTGCATGACTGCTAGAACCATTGAGGCGGAAGAAGCATTACGGATTGGGCTTGTAACTGAAGTAATTCCAGAAAAAACTTTTTTTAGTCGAGTGCTCGAAGTTGCAGAAGGTATTGCTGCAAATCCAACAACTCAATTAATACAAACAAAAAGTCTTTTTGCAAAAAATACAGTTGAGCCAGATTTTGGAAAAGTAATGAGGCTTGAAGGTGAGGCACTTAGCATTGCTCGTAAAAGTTCTGAACATCGAGAAGCAGTGCAGGCATTTTTAGAAAAGCGAGAGCCAAATTTTCGCTAATATTGCTTTATAGGTAGGGAAAAAGAGGTTTAGAGTAAGAATTTAATATGAGTGAATTTATGAGTGAATTCATTTTCTTAATTTTACTATTTGTAATTGGAATTATTGTAGGTGTCGTGTTTGCTCGTCGTAAACGTGAGTGATTAGTTTTGATATGTTCAAAATTTATTTTTTCGTAGTAATGAATAAGAGAAAAATAAAAAATGCGAAAGCCACAATTCCGATAATTTGCCAATCCATATAAAAACAGTAACAAAAGACAGATTGTTTTACTTGTCAAAGACTTATTTTCGTGTAGCAGAAATGAAGCCATTGTTGAAAGAAACTATTCCGATGCATTCTCCAAACATTCACTGGGTTGGAGAAATCAAAATTTGAGATTGGTGGGATATTTGGATTCGCTTGGTCGCGCTCTGCCTCATAAGCTAGTCGACTAGCATTGTACTCAGAATGTCCAATGTGCATTAACTGTTTATGGTCAGCACTTTCAAAAATTGTGTACCCTGATTCCTTACCATAAGCCAAAAGATTAATAGTTCCGTTTTCTGAAGCTGTTTCCATCGTCTCATCCGTGAATCCTGCGAAGCGACTTTGTGGACAAAGAAATTTGTCGTCTTGTGCTTTCATTATCTCGTGGTCGGGCTTTAAATTGATAAGTTCATAAACTCCAAACAGTTTTTCCGAAAAAGTAATTTTCTCAATACCTTCAAGATAAGCCAGTGCAAATCCTCCCCAACAAAGTCCAAGTGTGCTAGGGCAATTAATACGTGCACTTTTTATTATTTCAGCTATTTCATGCCAGTATTCAACTTGTTCGAATGGAAGATGTTCAACAGGTGCACCTGTCACTATTAATCCGTCTAAAGGGCGGTACTTGGTGGCTTCTGTATAAGTTAGGTATAGGCTGTCAAGATGACCTTCTTGCCAGGTTTTATAAGAATGTGATTCCAAGCGAATCCAAATCGGTTCAATTTGTAAGACAGAGAGTCCTAAAGGGTTTAGTAAGTTAAATTCGTATTGTTCACCGAGGGGCATAATGTTCAAAATTCCAATGCGAAGAGGTCTAATATCTTGACGTTCGGCTTTATCGAGTGATATCCAATCAATCTGATTTTTTTCAATTATGGGTAAGGCATGGTAGTCAGGCGGGATAATGAGTGTCATTTGGAACCGCTCTCATATTTAAATTACTGAATACATTTCAGTGCTTGTAATATTATTGGGTACGTTAGCCTATTGCATCAAAAGCTTGTTGAAAGTCTTCCTTGATATCCTCAATATGTTCGAGGCCAACCGATACCCGAACCATTGTGGGAAGAACTCCGGCTGATGCCTGATCTTCAGCTGACAACTGTTGATGGGTAGTGGAAGCAGGATGAATCACTAATGTTTTAGCATCACCGACATTTGCTAGATGGCTTGCTAGTTCCAGATTGTCAATAAACTTAACTGCATCGTCGTAGCCACCTTTAAGTGAGATATTTAACATACAGCCATAACCGCGGTGGAGATATTTCTCTGCAGCAGTACGATACGGACTTGAACTCAGTCCTGGATAATTCACTTCCTCAACTTGAGGATGGCTTTCTAGCCATTGTGCTAATGCGAGAGCATTTTCAGTATGACGTTCTACCCGTAATGAGAGAGTTTCCAATCCTTGGAGGAATAAGAATGAATTGAAAGGGCTAATTGCTGGTCCCCAGTCACGAAGAACTTCTACTCTTGCCCGGAGACCAAAAGCAACGTTTCTATCATCAGGCACGCCTAATGCTTTACAAATATCACTTCCGAAACCAAAAGCATCCCAATGAACTAGGCCGTGGTATGCATCACTAGGTTCCGTGAACAGAGGAAATTTTCCATTTCCCCAATTAAATGTTCCCGCATCTACTATCACTCCACCAATACTTGTTCCGTGCCCGCCGATCCATTTAGTTGCACTTTGTACAATTACATCAGCGCCGTGCTCGATAGGCCTGATTAATGCGCCAGCAGCTCCAAGTGTGTTGTCGACAACGAAAGGTATTTGATAAGATTCTGCAAGTTTTGCTAATCCCTCAAAATCAGGAATATTAAATCGTGGGTTCCCCATAGATTCTATATAGATTGCTTTGGTTTTTTCATCGATATGCTTTTCAAAGCTTGCGACATCGTCACCTTCAGCAAATCGTACATCTATACCGAGGCGAGGGAATTGGGCCTTGAATTGGTTGTAAGTACCACCATAGAGAAATGATGTGGAAACAAAATTGTCACCTGATTGCATCATATTAGCAACTGCAAGGAATTGTGCTGCCTGACCTGAAGCAGTTGCTACTCCAGCAACTCCACCTTCAAGAGCTGCAACTCGCTTTTCAAAAACATCAGTTGTCGGATTCATTATCCTAGTGTAAATATTTCCAAATTCAGCTAGCGCAAATAAGTTTGCGCCATGTTCAGCGTTGTCGAATACATATGAACTTGTTTGATAGATTGGGACAGCACGAGAATTGGTTGTCGGGTCTGGTTCTTGTCCTGCGTGAAGCTGAAGAGTTTCAAAGCGATAGTTTGTCATTTTTGGTAGCCTAGTCACTAATATTGATGGTAAAAGTTTATTTTATATTTAGCTATGCGTCTGCAAAGCACGTTTTTGCTTGGTTCTAAATTTTAAATACTCTTTGCTTAATTTTATTAGGCAAAGAGTATTTAGTTATGTTTTTTTAAGAGTCGATAGGAGTATCTGCGCTGTTACCCCATTCGGTCCAAGAGCCATCGTATACAGCTACATCGTCATAGCCTAAAAGTTCAGCCAAAACAAACCATGAATGGGTTGCTCTAACTGCAGTCTGACAAAGGGTATATATAGCCAGATCGCCTGTTATATCTGAACCAAGATAAAGGTCCTTTAGTTTGGCAGCAGAAAGGAAGCGACCATCCTCGTCCACATTTTGAGTCCACTCAAGATGAACTGACTCAGGGATATGACCACCACGTGCTGCTCTGACATCTCTACCGCTATACTCATCTGCACTTCTTGTATCTACAACAAGTGAGTCATCGTCACCTATATTTTCTAGGACCTGGTCGATCCCTACTATCAATGACTTATTAGGTTTGCCACTAAATTTATAACTTGAGCTTTTCGGTGATGGTGAAGTAGTTGATATGTCACGACCTTCTTTTACCCAAAGACCATAGGCACCGTCCATTAATCGAACATCATCATGACCATAAACACGAAGAGTCCAGAGTAATCGGGAACCCCATAAACTTTTTATGTGGTCATATATGATTATTGTGTCATCAGACGACACTCCCAGGCCAGACAAATATGCCTCAATGTCACTAGCAGCAGGAAGTAAGCCTTTAACCCCATCCCTTTCTACTTGTAGCTCAGAGGTTGGATAGCTAAGAGCACCTGGTATATGTCCTTCGTCGTATTGGGCCTGTTTGCTAACGTCGATAACCACGACATTGTCAGTAGCTAAATTTTCGGCTACCCAGTCCGTTGTAACTAAGCGTTTAATGGAGGCGTACCCACGACCTTCTAGTGAACTATCTTGTTCGACCGAATCAGAACAAGCTCCTGCTAGAGCTAACACTGCAGCTGCAATGATTAGCACCAAGCCTGTTGGGAGGTATCGTTTTAGCGTTGATTTATTAATCATCTTGTGATCCTTATTTTTGTTATTTTTAAGATTGAATATTTGCTAAGGTTATCGAAAAATACTAATTTTCCACTCGCCGGATCGAACCTCTTCTATTTCACAGCCATATCCGCGTTTCATAGCTTCATGAGGAATGGTAGATAAAGCAGGGGGATGATCGGTCAATACCTCTAGTGCATCAAGTTCTTTTTCATCAAGTTCTTTGTTCGTTTGCATCATTGGGTAGGGACAAATTTCTCCACGTACGTCCAGCACTGGAGTTTCTTGCGCTATGTTCTGCTCAATAGACATTCGTTTCCTTTGTTGACTAATATTATCAAGAATATCAAGAAATATGCAATACATCTCTGATCTGGTCAAGTTTTCTTCGTAAGCACTTATTTTTTCAATAGTTATAATAACTTTGTGCAACGTATAAATTATCCTTCTATAAATACCCATGTGTTAGCAGTTGTGGGGATATTAATTGCTCTTATTGTTGTATTGTTACTGACTTTTTCACTTGATTTACCGGGTGCAGGTATTTTTTGGATTGTGGGCATTGGTTTTGGTATTACTGTTCAACGTAGTCGTTTTTGTTTCACTTCCGCTTTTCGAGATTTCTTTTTATTAGGTCAGACAAAAACGCTGAAAGGTATTTTAGTTGGGTTAGCAATTTGTACAGTTGGGTTTGTAATGATTATGAGCACAACAGTACCTGATCCGAGTTTCGGTTTTCCTCCAGGTGATGCCAATATATTGCCTGTTGGTTTATCAACAATTGTGGCAGGGGTTTTGTTTGGGATTGGTATGGTTGTAGCTGGTGGTTGTGTTTCAGGCTCTTTGTACAGAATGGGTGAAGGTTATCTGACTTCTTGGACAGCTATGTTCGGTGTCATGATAGGTCTCTTTTTTCTTAACAATAGCTGGAATTGGTGGTGGGATAACATAATTAGTCATGAGCCTAAGATTTGGTTACCGAGTGAGCTTACTTATGTAGGTGCGTTAGTTGTGACAGGCGCTCTTCTCCTTTTGGTGTTGTATTTTGCTGTTTGGCGTGAAAGAAAAGCAACTGCAGGCTTTGTGATGCCATCTATAAAAAGGCGAGCACAGGAGCTAGCCCCTCCAACCACTTCTTTTGCTGAAATTTTTGGATATGTAAAAACAATTTTCACAAAGGAATGGAGCCCTTTAGTTGGTGGCATAATGCTTGCTGTTCTTAATATTCTCCTGTTTATTCGATTCCATCCTCTTGGTGTGGTTGGGGAAATTTCAAGGTGGACTACATCGTTTGCTAATAGCGTGGGCTTACCAGAATTAAGTTTACGTGGGATGGAGGGACTTGGCGCATGTGCGATGACTGTAGCTGGGGGATCTTGGTTTACACATGGCTTTTTCTTAGTAGTGGGTATTGTTGCTGGTTCGGCATTATCAGCAGTAGGGGCGCGGGAATTTAAGATACGCATTTCAAAATCTCCTCGTCGATACTTGCAAACGATC
>CAWVTC010000104.1:0-6104 GCA_963933025.1 uncultured Dehalococcoidia bacterium
CTCATCCACAGTCGATGGTGGGAGGAGGTGATGGCTCAAATATGAGCTATGATGCTTTCGGAAATTGGTGCCGTGCGACAACAACTGGTTCTGGAGGGACTAGCCCACAGCGTGGTCTTTATCCGCCAATAGAAGAAATATTTGCTGGACGGAAAGCTGGAGCAGATAACATTCGAGAAGCTTTAAGGCCAGCTATGGGGGATAAGGCTGATGACTTTTGTGATGCCGAATTGGTTGATGGATATTTCAATAATCTTTTCCCCAATTTCCATCCTTGGGGTGCTTTTAGCCGTATTGTTTACAGATTCCGACCTTATGGTGATGATCCGACGATGAGTATTATGGAAGTAATGTATCTGGTGCCTTGGCCGGAAGGTCAGCCGAAGCCACCACCTGTTCCGATTCATTGGCTAGGCCCGGATGAACCGTTTACAGAAGCTGAGGAAATGGGTGAGCTTGGAAGAGTTCTTAACCAAGATACTTATAATTTGCCAAAGATTCAAAAGGGTGTGAAAGCGAAAGCACAGCCTACTATTTTCCTCTCCTCCTATGCAGAGTCGAAAGTTAGGCACTTTCATAATCTTTATGATGAATGGTTGAGTGTTGAGTAAATAGGCGAGAGCTTGGATTTACTCCAAGCAATTCAAATATTATAATAGTCTGAGTTTAAAGTAGATTGAACTCAGACTATTATTTTGTGCAGTAAAGAATGATTTTTATCAACCGCGGTCTCAAGCAGTCATTGTCTGATGGTAAATGGTTTGATCCGTGGATAAGTCAACACTGGGATTTGCATCGTCGAGTTGCTGAAAGATATCGTAATTTGCCAGCACATTTAACAGCTAACGATATATTTTTTGCTGTTGAAAACTTTAAAACGCTATATGGCGACTTGTTTATTCCTGGGGAAGTAAGTCGCCATTTATCTAGAACTGGAGCGGAGATACCTACGCTTGATGCTGCTGTAAAAGGTTCTAAGTTTTTAGTAGAGTGGCGTGATATCGCAGAGGCGATTGAACTAATAGAAGATGGGCAAGGTAACTTTTTATTAGATAAAGAGGCTAAAGAAGTGATGCCATCTTTTTCTTATAATGAAGATCAAGTTTCCAATTCTGTTATTAGCTTAAAGATTCAACAGTATACCTCTGTCGAATTTGTAAAACGTTTACAAACATCTACAAATCGAACCATGGCAATTCGTCCAACTTCTTTAGCGGGTTGGATTTGGTCATTAATATGTCGTGATGTAGTGGAAAATATAGATTACAAGGACTGTTCGGGGTTTGACATGTGCGGACGTGAACTTCCCAATTTGACCCCGGGAGGGAAAATGGCTTTGCATTGTTCTGGATCTTGCCAGAAGCGTGCAAGTCGAAAAAAGATTTTAGCGAACCCTAATTTACTTAAGAATAGTTTCTTGTAGTTCTGCCCGCATTTTGGAAATTTCTGATGCTGAAAAACCGTTTCGTTGGAGACAGCTTTGTATTTTCAGAAATGGTCCTTCTAGATAACTTTTTAGTGCGCTTTCATCGTTCCATATGCTATATAGCCATATACGGCCTTCATTAAAATTATCGGGAGTTACTGCAAAAGTCTGACAGCCAAGATCATTTTTTATATCTGGAATATATTTTTGCAGTTCGTGTATTAAGCCATCTCGTGATTCAGTAGTAAGTGAACGAATTAATTGTGCCTCTGCTTGCTTACGGGAACTTAACGCTTTCAAATCTTTTGATTCCGCATATTTTTCCTCGAATGGATACGTGGCACCAATCGGCCGATAACGATCAATTTCTTTTTCTAATCGAGTTGCCTCCAAACTTAATGCGCCAACTTCTATTTCTAATTTTTCTGCTTCAACAAGACTGTTTGATCCCGTTTTTTCCATCCATCCTGTCAAGATAATCATAATAGAAGAGTAATGGAAAAGCTGGTGAAATTCATTGGACGTTCCATAGAGATCAATGTTTTATTTCTTTAGAGGATTCTGTCCGAATGTTGGTGGTTTTTCACCTAGAAAAGTTTTCCCCCAATTTCCATATTGACGCCAACTTATTAGTGCATGCGATGCGGCCTGGTGTGCATCACGTAACTTGCGTTCAAGGGGGTGGTTCATACGACTAGCAGTTGTGCCAGACAAGTTGTGGATAGTATCGACAATTAAGCGGCAAGACTGGGCTGCATGTGTGCAAGACAAAAATCCGCGTCGTTGAATTTCAAAGTCAGCGCTATCTTTTTTACTTGATAGAGGGCCTAGATCCTTCTCAATGGCCTCTTGGCTTTCTATTAAAAATGCATGAGCTGCCATCCAATTGGCCTCACTTTCAGCAAGACGAATGTAGGCTTCTGGTTGATCTTTGAGTAGTGAACCAGAATGCCAAGGAGTTTTATGGGTTGCCAATTTAACAAACTCATTCATCGTTCCTCGGGCAATTCCCAAAGCAACAGCTCCTTTGTTGTAGTACGCATGACATGGATTGCGGTAGGTCGGGTTCTCCCAAAGCAATTCCTGTTCTTTCCAGTTATATGGCACTGTGTACTCAGATGGGACATGTAGTTTTTCCATACGAACATCATGGCTGCCAGAACCCCTTAATCCAGCCATATCCCAGGTATCAACGATCTCAAAGTCATCCTTTGGTATCATCCATGCCGCTTCTGCAGCACCTGTAGGTGAATTTTCCCAACCAAGATTGTGATCGTATACGAAGTCATATGTTGCGTTGTGACATCCACTTGCAAAAGACCCCTGATAGGTTAGGTTCCATCCATTATTTTCCCGATGTGCTTTTTTCCCTGGATTAGGTCCATTTGGCGGACCTCCTCCAGAGGAGATAATGACATGCCAGTCACCAAAGATTTTTTCTGCTAATTCCCGGCCTGCATGCTTTAGAAAAATTGCATTGATCTCAGAATTAATTTGAACACACCAACCGACCGATCCATCGATTGCAGCAACAGCTTCTACTGCCTCGATTTGACCTCGGGCACGAAGATCTTCACCAGCCAATTCTGTAGGGAGGGCAAATCGATAAAGGCCTGCATTGACCATTTCTTTAGCTGCCCAATCAGGTAAATGTCGAATTTTTTGTGCTTCGTCTCCTGCTTTAATGAGAAGCTCGCTCATTTCTTGTATACGTTTTGCAGGCGAGTTTTTTTTCAAAGTGTCGATTCGATCGAAAAGTTTTTGTTCCATTATTTATTTCCTTAGCCATTGATAGATCGGCTTCACGAATTCTTTATGCGCTCCACCATCTTTTCCCGAAGAGACGCATCGACTATTTCTAGTCTTACATTAAGATCTGTATTCAAATAACATCCACTAATACGATTTCCGTTTTCATCGACCGCTTCCATTTCAAGTTCGTTTCCTTCTGCCACAAGACGTTCGATTTCATCATCTAAATTCTCTACAAAAAATCCCATGTGGTGAATGTTTGAGGTTTGCGAAGCCCAAAGAGTACCTGGGACGGCTTCGAAAACCTCAAACCAGGGTGGCCCTTCGGTGGAATATACGCCGCTGATGGTAATTGGAGAGGTGCCTGCTTTAGTACGTACCAGAGTTTCAGATGTTCTTGGTTGTCTTGGCCAAGTCACTCCAAAGCGACTTGATAGCTCTTGCATGCCGAGCTCAATATTTGGGACAATAATTCCTATGTGGAAAAAATTCTCGAAGTTAACCATTGCTAGAAGTTACCTTTTATTAGAAATTCCTACAATGAAGATCAATGAAATTTTTTATACGTTATTTTTTATCTATTTAAAAAATAACGTATAAATTTAGTTTGGGCTGTTCAAGATAGGTTTAGTGGGTAAAACTAGTTTTATGCAGATAGAGATTTCACAAGGCTTGAAGCAGGAGAATTTTCCTTCAGTTCAGTTAGTTCCCAGTGCAGAAGGTGATACTGGTTTGTTGCATAAGGCGAAGGTGGCTCGATCAGATGAGCGAGTTATGACTTCAGGTTGGGCGGTTACAAATCTTTTACATCTTGAGTTTTCGATGAAAGATCAACTTTGGGAACAAAAATTACAAATGGGGAGCCAGTTTGGTGCGATATTTGATCCTTGGATACAGAGATATTGGGATATGCACCGACGAATAAATGAGGATTTTTCTGTCTTTCGTGGAGATGTGAAAGTTGATCGGTTTGGTGAATTTGTGAAGAGTTTTGTCGGAATATATGGAGATTTATTTAATTCTATACCCGACACACAAACGTTAAAAACCTGGCTTGTTGAGCTAACTGAAATTTCTTATGCAGTTGGAGTGCTCAAAGAAGTAGAGCGTTTACAGAACGAGGCTAATAATTTTTATGCGATGACTCAAGTACAGACCATGGCGGTCCAAGTTTTTGCAAGACGAGCGATCGAAGCTGCTGTGAATGCTAGAGATCAGGAAGCGGAAGAGTTAAGGGAAAGTCTTTGCGAGTTAGATTGTGTCGATATATCTGATGCGGCTGGCCTTGTTGCGCGTAAATTAAAGAAATACACTGCGCTAGGTACTGTAAAACAACTACCAGATTCATTATTTTCACAGAGTCCAAAGCCAAATTGCCTAGCAGGTTGGTTATGGTTGTTAATCGCACGGGACCTATTTAACGGTATTACCTATGAGAGGTGTACTGGAAAGGGATCTGATCAATTGAGCTGTAGTAGGGAAATTCCTAGTGTTATACCAGCTGGTGCAAATAGTACAAAATGTTTTAATTGTGAGACGCAAAATTGATGTAAGGGTAATATGCCTTCTAGGTCTGTTGAAGGGAGTGGGAAATGATTGTTATTGCAGGTTGGATTGAACTTGATCCGGTAAAACGTGATCAGGGACTTATTAATGCAAAGCCTCTGATCGATGCTGCTCTGGAGGAACCAGGTTGTCGTGCCTATACATGGACAGCAGATGTACAAGTATCAAATCGTATTTGGGTTTATGAATTGTGGGATGATGAAGCTTCCTTAGCATTTCACTTTAGAGAGGCTCCGTATAAAGATATGGGAGCGCATTTAGGTACTTGTGGAATCGTTGGTTCTGAGATTTCCAAATTCCGTGTTGATTTAGAAGAGCCGGTCTATGATCCGACGGGGACGCCGAGAGCAGATTTTTTCACAGCTTAAAAAAAGTAATTAAATTTGACTTGGGATGGAAGTACTAATTAGACTCCGCATGCATATTTTGATAATTTCGATTTATTTAGTCAAGAATAAAATACCCCTATCAGTAAGAGAAAAATTAGTTCTAATATGATGAAAATACTAGGGTTTATATTCTTAGTTGCTTTGACGGCTGCATGTGGCGGGTCGGCTGTTGATGCGCCACCTAGTGATGTGGTTAGCACTGCATCAAGTACTCCTGATTCTACGACTACACGCACTCTTACAGCACAAGAGATAATTGATAAATCCAAGACGGTTATGTATCAGCTGAGGGAGTACTGGTATATGGATGAAACGATTATTAAGACTCCGAATTTTGAATTAAAATTTACTGAGATTGGGAATTTTCAGTCTCCTGACAAAGTAGCAGGTAGTTTGAAAGCCCCTGGCCAAAGCCTCTCTTTTATAGCCATAGGTAAAACATGCTATTTGGCGGAAGATAAACCTGGTGAGCAAGAATGGTCAGAACATGAATGTGAAGAAGGGCCGCGGGCCTACGAGCAGTTTTTTTCCACTAATAATTCACTGCTGGACTTAGGGATAACAGCTACGCCTGAGTTAATTGAATCAGATGGAGATAGACCCACTGCTTACTTTATAGACAACGGTGGTTCAACGGATTTTTCAAACCTAGAAGGTAATGACGTGTGGTGGGCTGATCTATTTCTTGGAGATGATGCACCTGGGATGCCCGAGAGGTTCAGAATACAATATTGGATAAACGCTGAAAATTTTAGATTACAGACACTGGTGCTCTCTTTTTATATAGCTCCAGAAGCGATTGAAGATCCTGAATCTTTTGGTCTCGAGGAGGGAGATCCTCTTGAGGTTATATGGGTTCTGGAATTTAGACCACTATCTGAAAAGGTTCCTGAGATAAAACCTCCTGCTCCTCCAGCAGCAGCAACAGCTTCTCCAGCAGCAACAGCTTCTCCAGCAGCAACAGCTTCTCC
>CAWVTC010000105.1:0-6100 GCA_963933025.1 uncultured Dehalococcoidia bacterium
ACTACTATTTCTCCATTTGAAATAGTAGATGTTAACTTATCTGCCTGCGCCCCAATGCAATCTTCAGAAAAAATAACGTCCATACCTAATAGTTTTCCGAGGTGTCTTGCTACGGGTTCAAGAGAAAAGGCATCATTAGGTTCGCCATTTGGCCGTCCTAAATGGGATGCTAAAACCACTGACGCACCTGCATTAAGTAAAAAACTAATGGTGGGTACTGATTCACGTATCCGGGTATCATCGAGAATATTTTTTCCATCAAGTGGGACATTTAAATCAGCCCGTAAAAAAACATTTTTCTGAAAAAAGTCACCATCATGAACGGTTTGCTTTGAAATCCCAAAAGTATTGTTAGTCATTATGATGATCCGTTACGAACACTATGTAAGATCTCAATATCCTTCAGATCAAGTAAATTCGAAATTTGTTCAGCCGGAATAGCACCTTCACGTAGAATACGTACGGGATCAGACACGCAATCGATCACAGTAGAATCCAAACCAGCAGTAGAGCCGCCATCAAGCACAAACGCGCAATCCCTTCCCAAAGATTTGATAGCATCATTACAAGTAGTAGGGCTAGGTTCACCATGACGATTAGCGCTGGACGCAACTATAGGTCTTCCTAATGTTCGAATTAATTTCCGTAACAATGGCACTTTCGGAGATCGGACACCAATCGTTTTTCCTCCTGCCAAAGCTAAACTATTCCATCCTGGGCTTACTGGGAGAACCAAAGTCCATCCGCCAGAACCAAGATTGCGGATTAACTTAGAAAAACGCCGTTCTAATCGAGCATACTTCTCAAAGGAATGATGAGAATCAAAGATAAGCTGTAATGGGGTATCGTAGCTTTTCCCTTTAGCCTCATAAAGTGCCTGAATGGCCGCATCGTTTTCAACATCAGCACAAATTCCGTAGACTGTGTCAGTCGGCAAAATTACCAATTCTCCGATACGTAGTTGTTCCACTGCGGTCATAATAGTGCTAGCTGTCATCGGAACCGGACCTTTGCTTAACGTATCCATTGAACACCTCTAACATATCTGGTAGTTTCGCAGTAGGAATACAATCGCCGAATGGCAGAGGCGCATCGCAAAACAAACGAACAGACGGGTTCCCCGTCTCGACAACACGAAACAATCGTAGTTGTCGACTTTGGGTCCCAATACAGTATGTTGATTGCACGCCGAATTCGTGAACTGAACATATATTGTGAAATCATTCCACCTCAAACAGACAGTCATATTCTACAAGAGAAAAACGTGCTTGGAATCATCCTGTCAGGCGGTCCGTTTAGTGTTTATGAAGACAATGCTCCAAATGTCCCTGAATGGGTCTTCGAATCAGGCCTACCTGTTCTAGGTATCTGCTATGGAATGCAAATAATGGCTAAAAAACTGGGCGGCACAGTTATCCCAGAAAATATTAGAGAATATGGCTCAGCAAAAATCAAACAAACTAAACAGACATCTCCACTTTTTGATGATCTATCAGAAACATTAGATGTATGGATGAGCCATGGCGATCGTATTTCACAGACACCTAACGGCTTTCAAATACTAGCAAATTCTGACAACTCTCCTATAGCTGCAATGGCTGATCCTGATCGTAATTACTACGGCCTACAATTTCATCCAGAGGTAGTCCACACACCTAGTGGTAAAAAAATTCTTTCAAATTTTGCAAAAAATATTTGCAAATTATCTTGTGATTGGACACCTGCAAGCTTTATTGAGACCAGTACTTCCGCAATACGAACCCAAGTTGGAACAGCTTCCGTTATATGTGGATTAAGCGGTGGCGTCGATAGTGCTGTAGCAGCAGCACTCGTCCACCAAGCAATCGGAGAAAACCTAACATGTATCTTTGTAGACACGGGGTTATTACGTGCTAATGAAGCAGATGAAGTAGTAAAACTATTTGCGAAACAAAAGAATTGGAACATACATGTTGTTGATGCTTCCGAACGCTTTTTTGACCAACTAAAAGGTGTCACCGACCCAGAAGTAAAAAGAGTCCGGATTGGCAATTTATTTGTAGAAGTCTTCGAAGAAAATGCGGAAAATATTGAAAATGCTCATTTTCTCTGTCAGGGAACACTCTATCCAGACGTCATCGAAAGTGCTTTACATGGCAGTGGTTCTGCAAAAATAAAAACACATCACAATGTTGGGGGCTTACCCGAAAATATGACTTTTGAACTTCTAGAACCGTTGCGACTTTTATTTAAAGATGAAGTTCGGAATATTGGCACAGAATTGGGTTTACCTGACAACATCGTCTGGCGTCAACCGTTCCCAGGACCAGGCCTTGCTGTGCGCATCATTGGCGAAGTAACGAAAGAAAAAGTTTCAATCCTCCAAGCGGCTGATTCTATACTCGATGAAGAAATTAAAGCTGCAAATCTTTATCGAGACTTATGGCAATCCTTTGCAGTTCTTACTGACACTAAAACGGTAGGAGTAATGGGGGACTTCCGCACATATGGATATGCAATAGCAATTAGAGCAGTCACATCGGAAGATGCTATGACCGCTGACTGGGCACGCCTCCCTTACGATCTTTTAGCAAGAATCTCGAATCGGATAGTTAATGAAGTAGAGGGGATTAATAGGGTTAGCTACGACATTACAAGTAAACCACCCGGAACTATTGAGTGGGAATAATAAAAGGTAAAAGCATAAAAATCTAATGGGCGCACGAGTACTACTAGTTGGCATGGGAGGACGAGAACACGCGATAGCCTGGAAGCTACGTCAGAGTTCTGATGTTGATGAGATCTACATTGCTCCAGGTAATGCAGGAACAGCACAGGAAGGAATAAATTTACAGATTCTCCCAACTGATATAGAGAGAATTCTAGAAGCTGCACAGCAATATTCGATCGACTTTTACCTGGCCTCGATGGATGACCCACAACCTTTAGGACTTGTTGATCGCTTAACTGAGTATGGTATTCCCTGTTACGGACCATCTCAAGAAGCTTCACAATTAGAATCAAGTAAAGCATGGGCTAAAAATTTCATGGCCGACGAAGGTATACCCTCGCCTGCACATAAATCTTTCGAAAATTATGATGCAGCAATTGAATATCTAAACAGCCAACCAGATGGCGCACTCGTTGTGAAAGCAAGTGGGCTCGCTGCAGGGAAAGGCGTCATCATTTGTGATGATCATGCAGATGCAAAACAGGCTCTCGATACCATTATGCTTGAGAAAAAATTTGGAGATTCCGGAAGTACCGTTGTTCTTGAAGAAAGACTTTTTGGCTGGGAAACGAGTGCACACGCATTTTGTGATGGTACTCGAGCCTTATTTGCTCCTACGGTTTCAGACTACAAACGCGCATTAGATAACGACCTCGGTCTTAATACGGGTGGCATGGGCGTGTATAGCCCCAGTGTAGGTGTAACAGAAAGAACAATGGAAGAAATTCGTGAAAAAGTAGTCAAACCCACACTAGAAGGAATGTCACGACGAAAAATACCTTATAAAGGAACCTTATATCCCGGCCTTATGATGTCGAGAAAACAAAATGATCCAGAAGAAATCATGCAAGTACTCGAATTCAATGCAAGGTTTGGGGATCCTGAGACACAGGTCCTTATGGTTAGACTTAAAAGTGATCTATTTACTATCTGCAGAAACGCTGTTGACTCCCTTGAAAATACAACTATTAACTGGTCTCCACGTCCGGCAGTAGGTGTAGTCATTGCAAGCGGAGGATACCCAGAAGCATATACCACAGGTCATGTGATTAAAGGACTGCAAGATATAGACCAAGGGGTACAGGTTTTTCATGCAGGCACAAAACAAGAGGGCAATCAAATTGTTACTTCCGGAGGTAGAGTATTAACTGTCGTAGCAGATGGGAAAAATCTAGAAGAGGCTCGTAAACGAGTTTATGACAATATAAAACGTATCAAGTTCAAAGGATCATTTTTTCGAAAAGATATTGCAGCTATGGAGGCACAATCTTGAATACACCACTTGTAGCCATTCTTATGGGATCAAAAAACGATATGAGCGAAATGGAACCAACGGAAAAGGTTCTGACTTCCTTAGGAATTCCTTTTCAAACAAAGGTGATGTCTGCACACCGTAACCCAGACAAAGTAAGAAATTTTGCGAGAAACGCCATCGAATCTGGATTGGAAGTAGTTATATGCGCAGCAGGAGGTGCTGCGCACTTACCTGGAGCAGTAGCCGCAAATACAACACTACCGGTAATTGGGGTACCTCTTGCAACAAGTGATGTAGCAGGCGGACAGGACGCTATTTTCGGCGTTTTGCAGATGCCCCCAGGTGTACCAGTCGCTGGAGTTGCTGTCGGTGGATGGGGGGCTCGGAACGCCGCTTATCTAGCAGCTGCGATCCTTTCCTTAAAACACGATGATATCCGAAAAAATTATAGCGAATTTCGTACCAAACAAGCAGAAGGATAGCTAGATGATCCCGAGATACTCACGGCCGGAAATGTCCGCTATATGGACTGAACAAGCCAAATATGAGCGGTGGCTCGAAGTTGAAATTGCTGTCTGTGACGCCCGGGCTAAAACAGGCGAAATTCCAAAAGAAGCTGTAGACCGGATAAAAGAAGGCGCTGCTTTTGATATAAATGATATTGCTAAATATCAAGCGATTACCCACCATGATATGACAGCATTCTTACAATCACTTGCAGAAAACATTGGTGATGATGCCCGGCATGTTCACTACGGACTCACAACAAGTGATGTTTGGGATACAGCCACAGGTCTACAACTGAGAGATGCTTGTGCGATTTTATTAGCAGACTTGGAAAATCTAAACAGCTCCTTGGAAAATCTTGCACGCTCACATAAAGACACTCTATGCGTAGGACGAACACATGGCGTCCATGCAGAGCCAACTACCTTTGGTCTGAAGATTGCGGTATGGGTAGATGAAATGCGTCGCAACAAAATACGACTAGAACAAGCAAACAAAATAATTGCTACAGGCGCGATTAGTGGCACTGTTGGTACCCATGCCTCAATTAGTCCGGATATCGAAGACATGGTTTGCAAAGAACTTGGGTTAAGCGTTGAACCAGTTTCAACTCAAATTGTCCAGCGTGATCGACATGCAGAATTTCTGACTACGGTAGCAATCATTGGCGGTTCCCTAGAAAAATTTGCAACAGAGATCAGAGGATTGCAAAAAACAGAGGTTCGCGAAGTTGAGGAACCTTTTGCAGAAGGACAAACAGGTTCAAGTTCAATGCCCCATAAACGTAATCCTGAGAAATGCGAAAGGATTACAGGAATAGCACGGATCCTCCGTGGCTATGCAAGTACGGGGTTAGAGAATATAGCACTCTGGCACGAACGAGACATTAGCCATTCTTCAACCGAACGTGTCATTCTTCCAGACGCATGTCTTTTGCTTGATTATGCGCTAGATATGTTTACAGATATTGTCACTAGACTTCAGGTTTACCCAGAGAGAATGAAGCAAAATATGGAAGCTACTCACGGGCTCGTATTTTCACAAAGAATATTGCTAGAATTGATCGAAGCAGGCCTAAGTAGAGAAAACGCATATGGAATCGTTCAACGAAATGCAATGGTCTGTTGGGAAACAGGACAGCCATTTTTAAAACTTCTTTCTGAGGACAAGAACGTTATAGAACTCTTGAGTGAAGAGCATTTGCGGTCACTGTTTGACTACAACTATTTTCTTAGCAATTTTTCAGTCACCTTCGAAAGACTAAACTTATAAAATATGAGTGCCACAATATGAACAAGCCCAAAATTACGAATGGAAAAGGTAACAAATGGACGATGTAATTCTTGAAACAAATCTACCCGCACAAAAGTACAGTGGAAAGGTTCGAGACACTTACGATTTAGGTGACAATACCCTTCTTATAGTTGCCACCGATCGTATCTCAGCATTAGATATGGTCTTACCCACTGGCATACCCGGTAAAGGAAAGGTCCTAACCAATCTCTCCGCTTGGTGGTTCAACCGTATTTCTAACGTGGTCCCACATCACATGCTAGCAGTTGTTGATTCCACTAATGCAACAAGCCTGCTTCCATTTGAATTGCCTCCCGAACTTTATGGACGTTCGA
>CAWVTC010000106.1:0-6013 GCA_963933025.1 uncultured Dehalococcoidia bacterium
TCACGAATTCTATAATATGGTTTTCCCCAAGGCTGTCCGTACCAACCTTCAACAATTTGAGGTCCTGAAACGCCGACACCTGCAATAAACCGTCCTTCCCCTGCCATTGCATCAACTGTTCCTGCTTGCATTGCAGCAAGTGCAGGTGTACGTGCTGCCAGTTGCATAATTCCTGTACCCAAACGTATGTGCTTTGTAGTTGCGGCTAAATATGCCAAGGGAGTAACTGCATCGCTCCCATACGCTTCTGCAGACCAGACTGTGTCGTAGCCTAATGCTTCTGCAAGCCTAACTCTCTCGAAATCAAAATCCATTTGTGCACCCGAGTAACCGATGCTCATTCCTAATTTCATATTTCACCTCGAATTGTTTCGTATTCTAACGTTAACTTGCATAAGATCCATAGTGTTATGTTGGAGAATTGTCTGGTTGTTCGGCTATAATTCTTTCATTGATTAATTCTTGATACTCAACATCAGTAAAACCAAGCAAATCTTGAAGGATTTCTTTGTTATCTGCTCCAAGAGCAGGTGCTGTTTGAAATTGAATTTGCGGAATGTTTTTGAAATGAATTGGGAAACCGGGAAATTCACGAACACCAACATCTGTTTGATTGATAGCAACTATAAATTTCCTTGCTCTTAAATGTGGATTATTTACAAGATCTGCATTGCTTAAGACAGCCCCCGAAGGTATTTCTAGTTTTTGAAGTTTTTGCATTACCTCAAATTTATCTCTCGTTGCGGTCCATCGTGTAATTGCAGCATCTATTAAGTCATGGTGGCGATGGCGTTCGTCCATATCTTGATAAGATTCATTGTTTAAATCTGGGTCGTTAAGCAGTTGAATAAAATTTCCCCATAAATGATCATTGCTAATAGTTATCGCGACCCAATTGTCATGACCTTTGCATCGATAGATCCCTTGTGGTGCAAACATCTTTGAACGATTGCCTATCATAGGGGGTGCTTTTTCATGGTAAGAAGACTCAATAATCTTTTCACCTGCAATAGAAAGATAAGTCTCCAGTTGGGATAGATCGATGTCCTGACCTAATCCTGTGCGATCTCGTTCGTGCAGGGCATCTAAAAGTGCGAAGGCACCTATAAGACCAGCAACCCCATCAGGAAATGCGGCTCCAAATTTATATGGGACTCCTTCGTCATACCCTGTGAGCATTGCAAGACCTGAATGTGCCTCCAAAACTGGACCAAATGAAGCTCGATCTCGGAAAGGACCGGTTGCTCCGTAACCAGACATTGTCATGCAGATAATATCTGTATTAGTGGTTTGTAATTCCTTATAAGTTAAGCCTAATCTTTCTAATGCCCTTGGGCGGTAGTTGTTAACAACTATATCGGCCCCCTTTGATAGTGAATGGAAGATTGCCTTTCCTTTTTCAGTTTTTAAATCAAGACAGAGAGAGCGTTTATTACGATGTATTTTGTTGAGCGTACCCTGTCTATTCCATGGTTTTTCCCCTAGATCTGCATCGGGATAGATACCAGAACGTATGTCTGGCGGCGCAAGATCTCCCCATTGCCAAGAACTAGAGGTTTCTTGTAGCGCTAGTTCTTCGAAACCTCCAGGAGGAATTCCAATACCACGTGAGTTGCGATGCTCTATTCGAATAACATCTGCACCCAAGTCTGCAAGAAATCGTCCTGTAAGAGGGCCAGCCCAAGCTATTGAGAGTTCTAGTACACGTATACCAGCAAGAGGCAAATCGTTCTTTTGGCTAAGTGATTTAGATTGGTAGGATGGATGATTGCTTTTTGTTTTAACTTGTTTGTTTATATCTAGATTATGCTGCCCAAGATTAGGTGTTAACGGAGGGCCATCGGGACGATTAAGCAGCGTTACAGGTAAGGAAGGCGCACGGACATTCTTACCTATGTCATCTCGATTCACCCAGAAATCCCGTTGCTTTAGTTGTATATCTTCAATTACTTGATATATGTCCAATACAGGGCTAGCCGGGACAGACCATTTTTGTAGTTGTTCAACAATTTCATCCATCCCATGGTTCTTTAACCAGGGGATAATTAGTGTGTCTAGCTCCTGTGCGTTATCGAAACGTAAACCTCCTGAACGAAATTTAGGGTTACTTAGAAGTTCAGGTTGATCGATTGCTAAACAAAAATTTTCCCACTGTTGCGCTAGCGATACTGCTATTGAAACCCAACCATCTTTGCAAGGAAACAAACCTAAAGGGTGATGTGATTCTGCATGATAGTTTCCTGATCGTTGTTTAGTTACGCCTTGATGTGTATGAAGAACAATTGACCATTGATGCAGTGCTGCCATTGATTCAAAAGTAGCAACATCTACAATTTCAGATTGGTTGAGAGAAACTTTATTGCGTAATGCGGCTAGTGCACCGATGGCAGCAGTTGCTCCACCTACATACGCACACCATGGACCACCACCTTGAAGGGGTTCACGGCTAGGTTCTCCAGTTATAGAGGCGTAACCACTCATAGCCCAGTCAACTATGCTGGATGAAGAAAATTTAGCATATGGTCCTGTAAGTCCAAAAGGGCTACATACCACGATGACTGCATGCGGGTTTTTGCTTTGTAGCTCATCAATTCGCTGATGTGCTTTAGTTAAGTCACTATCAAATTCCTCAATTATTATGTCTGCAAGCATTAAAATTTCAGTAGGAGGAAGTCCATTTGTATCTAGAAGTGGTGTGATAGATTTCTTATACATAGCGAGGTATTCAAAAGCTGAAGCAAAAGGCTCATTATTTTGGGGAATCCGTAGACAACTACCAGATTGGGGTTCAACCTTTATGACCTGTCCTCCGGTTCCTGCGAGTAGGCGTCCGCAAAACCCACTGGCAATGCCATCTCCAAGCTCTAAAACCGTAAATTTTTCTTTCATTTCTCAAACACGATTTCTTGATTTTTTTCCTAATGGTTTTACTCAAAAGCTTACCATGCAAAAATAACGTAATATTTCCATACGAAAACAGGGGATTAGGAAGTTTCTTATGCTAATTAATGGATTAAATGTTCTTATTACGGGTGCTGGATCAGGATTAGGTGCTGCGACTGCTAGAAAGTTAACAGATTTAGGAGCACGGGTTGCAATACTCGATTTGCAAAATTCTAATGGCCAGAATATTGCTGACTCCTTAGAAGGAGCTCTTTTTGTAGAAGCTGATGTAACTAGTGCAGAGAAAACATCTGGAGCTATTGATAAAGCATGTGAGGAGTTAGGCTCCATTCAGGTTGTTGTTAATTGTGCAGGAATAGCAACAGGTGATCGTACAGTTGGAAGAGATAATGTGCCCGCTGATCTTGATCAATTTACACGGACAGTTACGATAAATTTAATTGGTACGTATAACGTAATTCGCTTAGCGGCTTCGAAAATGGCCTCTAATGAACCAAATGAAAAAGGCGAACGAGGCGTAATAATCAATACAGCTTCGGTTGCAGCTTATGAAGGACAAATTGGGCAAGCAGCCTATGCTGCTTCAAAAGGTGGCGTCGTAGCTCTAACGTTGACAGTTGCTCGAGATCTGGCGCGTCATGGCATAAGAAATTGCACAATAGCACCTGGTCTTTTTCTAACACCTATGATGGAAGGCTTACCTGAGGCTACACGCGAAGCACTTGCTTCAGTAACTCCATTCCCTCAACGTTTAGGTAAACCTGAAGAATATGCAGATTTGGCATGTCACATAATTGAAAACACGATGTTAAACGGGGAAGTCATACGTCTTGATGGGGCGGTGAGATTACAGCCCCGTTGATTTTTTAAAGGCCACCTGCTACCGGAATAGTAACTCCAGTTATCCATGATGCTGCCGGTGATGCTAAATAAATAGCTGCTGTTGCAATATCATCTCCTTCGCCAATACGACCAAGCGGGATTACGTTTCTATAAGATTCACGTAATTCATCCTCAGATAGCTTCATAAAGTCTTGAACAACTTCAGTAGGAATAGGACCTGATGCAATGCCAGCCACTCGAATTTTTGGAGCAAGTTCCGATGCTAATGTGAGGGTTAAACTGTCTAAAGCTCGCTTAGCAGCTGAGTAAGGGCCACCATTAGGTGCTGGTTTATCTGCAGAGGCAGATGAGATATTGATAATCACTCCCTGCTCTTGGTCATTGAAAATCCGATTTGCTGCGCGTGCCCCAGCCCAAGCACTTTTCAGATTTAGATCTATTTGATTAACCCATGCCTCGTTAGGTGTTTCTATTAAAGGTCTTAACGTACGATCAGAGGCACCTCCAACGTTGTTAACCCAAATATCAACCCGTCCAAATTCAGATACTGCAGCATCTGCAAGTTTTTCGATTTGAGCGACCTCTAAAAAGTCCGTTTTTACGGCTAGTGCTTTTCTTCCCTGCGCACGTATCTCTTCAGCAACTTTATTGATTTCTTCTGTGCGACGTGCCGCGACTACAACATTTGCTCCTGCTTCAGCATAAGCAAGTGCTATAGAACGACCGATTCCCCTTCCTGATCCGGTGACTACTGCGACTTTATTTGTTAATAGAAACTTTTCCATGATAGCCATTAGTCGTCTCCTCTTTCTTTGCGCAGACGTGACAAAGTGCTAGTTGATGGCAATGGCCCACCAGTTACCCATATAGTCTGTCCTGTAACCCAGGCTGCTGCTTCTGAGCAGAGATAAATACATGCTGCAGCAATGTCTTCTGGTGTGCCAACTCTGCCAGCGGCGATTCCAGCTCCCATTTTTTCTACAGAGTCCTCATTAACATTCATTGTTTCCATGAGCATTTCGGTTGGTATAAGGCCAGGTGCTACACAATTTACTCGGATTTTTTGTTTAGAAAGTTCTATCGCAAGTGTTTTAGTAATACTAATTGTTCCTGATTTAGCTGCTGCATAAGGGCCAAATGTAGGGGCTGCACCCCAAGCCGCACCTGAAATAATATTTACTATGCTGCCTCCTTGATCGTCCATATGCTTAACGGCAGCGCGCGCACCGTGCCAACAGCTTGTTAGGTTCAAGTCAATAAGCGTGTCCCAAACTTCTTCAGGTGTATCTACTAACTTACGCGGGGTACGATCAGTATTACCTCCGGCATTGTTTATCCAAATAGAAATCCCACCTAATTTTTTTGCAGTTTCTTTTGCAAAATTTTCTATATTTTCTTCTTGCAGTACATCAATTTCCATCGAAAAAGCTTTTTGTCCAATAGCTCTAATTTCTTCGGCCACAGTATCAACTTCATATTTTCTTCGTGCCCCGATTGCGACATCCGCACCTGCTTCTGCAAAAGCAAGGGCTATTCCACGTCCGATTCCACGTCCTCCGCCTGTGACAACGGCTACTTTCCCATCTAATCGAAAACGATCAAGGATATTCATAATTTATTCCGACTATGCTGGATTTAAACGGATGATAGGTATTTCTCGCGGTACTGCACTTTCTGCATACTTTTCGTAGGGCGGGTAGGCATTAACTGCAATATTCCATAATCGTTCTCGTTCATGCCCTTCTACAAATTCTGCGAATGTGTGAAGAGTTTTACGATCTACACGAATTAGCGCTCTAGGTTTTATTTGAAGGTTAGGTATCCAACTAGGATTGTTAGGAGCACCACCACGAGAACCAATTACAAAATATGAATCACCATCACGGAAAAAAAATAAAGGCACTGTTCTACGTAAACCACTTTTTTTCCCAATGGTTGTAAGCAGTAATGTCGGAATATACGGAATCGAGTAACTGCGTGAAAGCAATAATGAAAGCAAAGAAAATCCTGAGTAATGTACGAGCAACTCTTCAATGATAGGTAGAATTCGTAACTTATTTAAGATTTCTATTAGCATGCGGTTAGCTTTTCATAGCTGTGTGACTGCAAAATCCTTACTACTTCCTACCAGGTACTGTAGAGGCACCCTCCCCAGTGTAGATCCCTGCACCTGACACTTCACGCCAGTGTGTATGGGCAAGAGTATGCATGATAAAGACAGCCTGTTGGGAACTCCATAATCCTTGGATATCCTGTGTTTGGTTAA
>CAWVTC010000107.1:0-5967 GCA_963933025.1 uncultured Dehalococcoidia bacterium
AAGCCATTATCGTAAATCCTGTTTTTTAGTTGTTGTCAGCCTGCGGAAAAAAAATGCTTTCAATTACTTCGCGAGCAAGTGAATTTTTTTGAATTTGACTAGTCATAATTGTATTAGTCACGTGAGTGTTTAACCCCAATGCAGCAATAGATGCTTCTAACTCACGATCTACTTCATCTAAGCAAAAATGGTCGACAAGATTGGCATAGATTCGAGCTACGCCTAAAGCTGAAACCTCATGACCTAAACTCTGCAACAGCCGTGCAGCAGGACCTTTGATAGCTGCTCCACCAACTATTGGACTAATAGCAACAACAGGTGCTGCACTAGATTTGATCGCATGACGAACTCCTGCAACAGCAAGTATTGGCTCTATGCTTAGAAAAGGATTACTTGGAGCAAGTACTATCATACTTGCATCGTTAATTGCTTCTAAAACCCCTGGCGCAGGAACTGCTTGATCAATCTCAGAAAATCGAACGCCAGTAACTTCAGGAGTACCACGAAGACGCACCATATAATCTTGAAATGAAAGCATCCCACTCTTAGTTTCAATCAACGTAGAAATACGCTGATTGGTAGCCGGCAAAATATTTAGATCTAAAGAAAAACTCGCGACCAAATCCTTAACAACCTCGTGCAAAGGAACACCTTCACTTAGAAGGCGGGTTCGATGTATAGACGTAGCTAAATCTCGATCCCCAAGATTAAACCAATCTTCATATCCAAAATTTTTCAAAGCCTTTAGAACCGTAAATGAATCATCAAAGAGACCCCATCCGAGTTCAGGATTCACAAGGCCAGCTAGTGTATAGATCACAATATCGATATCAGGACAAACACGTAATCCATAAAGATCTACATCATCTCCTACATTTGAAATAACAGTAATCTTGTTTGGTTCAGTAACACAAACCAAGCCTTGCAAGAATCGAGCTGCCCCAACACCACCAGCAAGAACACAAATAGAAGAATTATTCATACTCCTATTGTAGAGTCACAAAATCAATAGCCAAATAGATTTTCGGAAACTTAAGGTAAAATATTGCACAAAGAACACTTTCACTGGTAGCATTTTGTAATCACAGAAGGTGGAGGATGGCGGTAATGGAATCATTTCCACAATGTCGACGCTGCTCCGAAGGGGATCTTGTTCCTCTTTCAGACTTTGGGAGTCAAGGAGCACCGATACACTACAAAGCATGGACATGCACAAATCCAGATTGCGGGTATAACATCAAAATCCGTAATGGAGATCTTGTAATTGATGAGCCTATTCATATTGGCGAAACAGAATCACAAGGTCGTTATAGATAAATATATGAGCGAACATCCCTCAAAGGTATATGAACCGCTTCCTTTAGTCGGAACGACTGATGTGGAACAGGAATTGATGCAACAAATTCTTGTAACTAGCGTAGACCAAATACTTAATTGGGCACGACGCTCTTCATTGTGGCCTGCAATGTTTGGACTCGCTTGCTGTGCAATGGAAATGATTGCAACCGCTATGCCACGCTATGATATTGCTCGATTTGGAGCAGAAATCTTTCGTGCTTCGCCTAGACAAGCAGACCTTTTAATCGTTCCTGGAACTGTAACTTGGAAAATGGCACCTGCTGTACGTCGAGTATGGTTACAAATGCCAGAACCTAAGTGGGCAATTGCAATGGGAGGATGCGCAACTATGGGTGGACCTTTTGCTTACGCCTACAGCGTCACCCCAGGCGTAAATGTCTTACTCCCGGTCGATGTTTATATTCCGGGATGTCCTCCTAGGCCTGAATCATTATTGACAGGCCTTATGATGCTGCAAGATAAAATTAAAAAAGACACAGTTGCAAAAGATTGGCCTAGAAGAGACGTAGAGCCACAATTTCATCGTTATCTACCAGATGACGACCCAATTCGGAAAGAATTAGAATCGTTGTGGCCTCCATACCTTGATTATGACAATCCGCCGACAGAACAATTCCGTTCCTAAAATTCTGCACAAATTTAACTACCTTCTAGATTCTGGATGTACTGCTCAATAACATCATAGACTCGCCACAATTCCCTATCACTTGATAACTCATGCGCAGGAACTTCAATACAAACACCCCCAAAAGCATCTACCACCTCCTGATGGTCGTCGATTACAAAGTCTGGAGTAAAAGGAATCCCAAGTTCCTCAAGTCTCTCATGATGCCGATATAAAGGCTTCCAATAACAATCTAAAAACAAATCATGCAATTCAAAGCGTCGTACAATTTCCCACCTTGGACCATTTCCACTCCATAAATAAATCTCATGACCATCATCTTTTAAGCGTCCAATTACTTCCTTTACACCGGGTCTAAGTCGAACATCCCAAGTAATAATTGTTTCATCACAATCAAAAAAAATTTTCATAATTCCTTCAACTAATTTACTGACAAAAGTTTTTTTGTCGCCTCAAAAACATCGTTTAAAATCTTTAAACGCACACTACCATCAACCAAAACAGGACGATAGCGATCTTTAATTTCATATGGTAAAAATCTTAAATTTGCTAGTTTATCTCCCCAAAAAGTCGCCTCTAACAGATACCCCTGTGAATGCTCCGGGGTGTGAATTTGATCAAAGATAAAATTTCCAAGCGCGTATGCAATAAATCCATCTTCTTGTAACGGCTCAATAGCTTGTACATGGTGTGCTTGGTTACCTATTACTAACGTAGCCCCAGCTGAACGAGCAGCCCTAAGGGCCTTGATACTACGCCCTGACGGATCGTGAGTATCCTCAGTTCCAGTTTGCACCTGCACAATTACAACATCAACTACTTCAGAAAGATCACTGATCATTTTCGTAAATCTATCTAAGCTCAACGCACTGGCTGGCGCAAAATATGCCTGGTTACCTGAAGCAATCTCATCACTATAATCATCATCTAAAGGAGCTGTTCCGGGACTATCAGTGGTTGCAGAAAAATTCTGTGCAGCCACATCATCAAAAGCTAAAATGCCAAAGGTTGTTCCTCCAATAGTAAATATTGCTGGCGCAAAGGCTTGCTCAAGTGACAAACCTGCACCCACAATCTCGATTTCTGCATCTTTAAGATGATTAATTGTGCTTAATAAAGCACGAACACCACAAGGAGCACTGACTCCACAATCACCAACATGGTTAGTTGCCAGTGTTAACTCATCAAAACCAGCATACTTCAGTAATTCAATCACTTCAGGCGGAGAGGATAGATTTACTCCCGGAACACAGCCATAATGTTCGCCTAGATCATGAATAGAGCCATCGTAAGAGCCTAATGTAAGATCTGCCGCCGATAAGTACTCACCTGTCCTGCCTCTTAACGCTGATGCCCAATCACCAGAAGCTTTTAGTGCAGTAAGAGAGCACCTAACAGGCAGAATATCTCCTGTTATCACAATGGTGGTAGCTGCTGGTAAAGGGGAATCCATCAATCTTTCAACAGCAGGCTTTCCTCGATCAGTAAGCGGGAAAACAAAAACAGCATCCACAAATTTCCAATCGCTTGATTCACCAGAACCACGCACTATATCCACACCATCAATCGCTAAAGCAGTCACTGAAGGGACAACTTGATCGAGAGGGATCAATGCAATTGTTCCTGACTGAAAAGACATCGCTTCAAAAAGTTCTTCATAACTACCAAATTGGTCAATTATCGAAAAATTAAATAATTCATTAATTGGTTTAAGCTGATCAAAAGGACCAGTAACTATACGGATAGGCCCAGATATACCTCCAACCTCAGACCAATTCACTATTGAACCCGTTAGAATTTTTAACAAACTTTCACTAGTTAGTGCATCAATACCCACTCCCATAGAAACCACAGGTACATACCATTCTTTAACAATTCTCCGAGGTGGATGGTGTAGAAAAACAATATCTGCAACTTCTGATGGGCCAACCAAAACAGTGTCATCAGGTAATCCGGGAGGCAAATCTGACGCAGTTAATCCATCATGAATGCTTGTTTTTAAAGGCTTTACTGGCGTTTCCGTTGGTACAGGCGTTGATTTGGCTTCTTCGGTCGCAGCCATGCTCAATGTTTGAACCGAATCACTTCTCTCAAATTTATCAAAAATTAGCCAAGCCAATCCTCCCAGAACAACAAAAAACATCACCACAGCAAAAGCAACAAAAAGTGTACGAATATTCCAATTCTGCGACATCTTACCTTCCGTAGGCATATGCTAGCTTACTTGAGCAGCCAAAAATGAATGCAAGCAAAGCACATTCAAGATAGTTATACTCCTAGTAGGAGATTACCATGTCTATTATTCTTGACCCCACAGACGAAAGAGTGCCTTTAAAGCGTAATCTAGCAAAACGACCAGAAATGATTACTGGCACAGTAGCTTTGCTGGATATTTCAAAACCCCGAGGGGACATCCTTTTAGATCAACTTGAGTCTAAATTGCTTGAGCAGTTACCCGATGTGAAAATTAAGCGCTACACAAAACCCACTTTCACTAAACCGGCACCTATTGAACTACGGAAAACAATTGCCGCAGAAGCAGATTTTGTAATCGAAGGGCTAGCAGACTGAGGTTCTTGTACAACGTGCAGTGTGCACGACACAACTTGGTTTGAACTTAATGGTAAACCTGCTGTTTTTATCGCTTCTGAAGAATTTCAAGAAGCAGCAACAGCACAAGCTCAAACCTTAGGCCTACCCAACGTACATCGTGTTTTTGTTGACCATCCGATACAAGATGCCAATGACGTAGAGATGGCAAAAAAGGCTGATGCTGTCATCGATGAAGTTATTGCTGCACTGGTAGATTAAAAAATGATTTTTGCAGGTCCAGATGTTCAGCTAAACTGAATATATGGCAAAACTAGGTCTACTCAATAAGCTTGTAGGTAATGCAAATGAAAAAGAGCTTGTTCGTCTTCGCAGAATTACTGAACAAATAGAAGAAAACTATAAAGATATAGCCTCTTTAAGCGACGAGAGTCTATTCGCAAAAACAGAAGAATTTCGTCAAAGATTAGCTGGTGATGAATCTCTGGATGACCTTATACCCGAAACATTTGCAGTAGTCCGAGAAGCTGCCTGGAGGAAAATGGGGCAGAAGCTTTATCCGGTTCAATTGCTTGGTGGAGTTGTGCTCCACGAAGGAAAAATTGCGGAAATGAAAACAGGTGAAGGAAAAACCTTAACTGCAATCGCTCCCCTTTACCTAAATGCATTGGCAGGAGATGGTGCACATCTTGTGACAGTCAATGACTATTTAGCTCGACGTGACGCTACTTGGTATGGTCCCGTGTTCTCGTCACTAGGCATGAAAATAGGTGTCATCCAAACAGACCATGCTCAATATATTTTTGATCCTACACCTAATGAAGTGCCCGATACCTACACCAATCTCAGAGAATGTGAACGTTGGGAGGCTTATGCAGCAGATATTACCTACGGCACGAACAATGAGTTCGGTTTTGACTATTTACGGGACAATATGGCTAAAGACAATGCAAGCCGTATTCAAGGAAATCTTAACTTTGTAATTGTAGATGAAGTCGACAATATTCTTGTTGACGAAGCTCGTACCCCCTTAATCATTAGTGGGCAAGCCGAAGAAGCAAGTACAACTTATCAACATTTTGCTCGTGCTGCCCGAGGGTTAACTCCAGAAGCAGACTATCAAATAGATCAAAAAGCTAAGCATGTCGCATTAACAGAAAACGGAATTGAAAAAATTGAAAACACATTAGGGATTGATAATATTTTTGGGGGAGATCCCAAGCTGGCTCAACATTTGGAAGCTGCACTTGATTCAGAATACTTAAAACGTCGTGACAGAGATTACGTTGTTCAAAACGGTGCGGTCATAATTGTAGATGAATTTACAGGACGAATGATGGAAGGACGACGCTGGAGCCATGGAATTCATCAAGCTGTCGAGGCAAAAGAATCAGTAAAAATCCAGCGGGAATCGCTAACACATGCAACGATAA
>CAWVTC010000108.1:0-5951 GCA_963933025.1 uncultured Dehalococcoidia bacterium
CGCATGATTTTTGGAATTTCGGAGAGAGCTGCAGGGTGCGCAATACTCTGTCCATTTCGAATTTTTTTAGCTTCTGGCATTGCAACAACCAAAGTTTCTAAATTCAAAATACCCTTATCAAGATCAATCAGAACTTCTCCAATACGACCTTGATTCATCAAATTTTCAATTTCTGAAATGGTATGTGCATCTTCAACATTAAATGAGCCATTTGTTACTCGTCGTAGAGAGCTTAAATGTCCACCTGTTCCAATCGCAGTACCTATATCCCGAGCAAGACTTCGAACATACATGCCCGGACCACAAGTTACAAAAATAGATAACCTATTGAAACATTTACGAATTAAAGTTAATTCGTAAATAGAAACAGTTCTCGATTGCAAGTCTGGTTTCCTTCCTGAGCGTGCTATTGAATAGGCTCTCTGTCCACGAATCTTTACCGCGCTATAAATTGGTGGAACCTGCTGAATTGTTCCCAAAAATTTAGAACAAATTTTTTCTAAATCTAAATTCTCTTCCATGCCAGGAACACTATTTGTTTTAATTGGTACTCCTTCTGCATCATCTGTGTCAGTAGTAATGCCCAAAACAATTTCTCCCTCATAGCATTTTTTTGAATGGACCATGTACTCAACTAAGCGAGTTGCCTGTCCAAGGCAAAGTAACATGACTCCAGTAGCTGCCGGATCTAACGTACCTGTGTGTCCTATGCGCCGTTGTCCTGTAATTCCTCTCATCCGAGCCACAACGTCATGGCTAGTCCAATCTCTCTCCTTATCTACTACAAGAAGGCTATTTAAGCTTGTGATTGTAGTTTTATCCTTTTTATCTCCACTACTGTTCATCAGGAAGATTAGTCTCCAAATCTTGTAGTGTTTCGGAAATTCTTATAGCTCGCTCAATTGAATCGTCGTGTTTAAATACTAGTCTAGGAGTACGTTTCATACTTAATCGCTTATAAATTTCACGCTCTAGCCAGCGAGTTGCTCTTGCTAAGCCAGCGAGAGATTCCTCTCGCTCTGTGGCAGTACCTAAATGAGACACATATACAGTTGCATAACTAAAATCAGCTGCCACCATCACTTCTGTAATTGATAGCATGCCCTGACTGACACCAGGATCCTTAAGTGAATGCTGTATAAGCCCACTTAACTCCTCCCGCAAAAGGTCATTGACTCGGCTTACCCGACGACTTTTCACTAGACACCCTACCTAATTGGTACGCTCCTGATGATAAAACTCAATGTGGTCATTTTCCACCCAACTATTATAATTTTTTAATACGATTCCACATTCAAAACCCTCAGCAACTTCCCTCACATCATCTTGAAATCGACGCAAACCATCACATTCAGTATCTATAATTTCAGTGCCTTCGCGCAAAACACGTACACGTGCATTTCTTACTAATGTACCTTCCAGCACATAGCAACCAGCTATTTCACCTAACTTACTTGAACTAAATACTTTCCTAACTTCAGCTAAACCGTCGATAACTTTCTTATATATAGGATCGTAAAGGCCCTGTAGTGCCTGTTCCACACTCTCAAGCAATTGGTAAATTATTGTATAATTTCTTATTTCAACTGATTCAGCATTTGCCTTTCGGATTGCTGCAGGTTCTGCACCAACGTTAAATGCCAAAATAATAGCTCCGGATGCTTCAGCGAGCATTACATCAGATTCATTTACCCCACCCGTTGCTATATGTATAAATTTGGGCTTTACCTCAGCTGTTGTAAAATTCTCGATCGATCCTTTAATGGCCTCGGCACTACCTTCTACGTCAGCTTTCAGAACAATTAACAATTCTTTAACTACACTTGTGCCTTGTTCGTTAAATAGTGTATCCAGGGATATACGTGATCTCTGCCCCGAAGACTCCAAACGTTTCCTTACATCAATTGCTTTCTGTCGCGCTAATCGCTCATCTTTTACTACTTCAATACGGTCACCAACACTAGGAACGTGTCCAAGCCCCAAAATACGGAGAGGACTCGAAGGGCCACCTTCTACAACTGGTTCCCCATGATCATCAAAAAGAGCTTTTATCTTCCCACTAATGTCACCAGCAACTACGGCATCTCCTAAGCGTAAGGTTCCATTTTTTACAAGCATTGTTGCTATTGGACCACGACGCTGATCCAATTCCGCCTCAACAATTACCCCAATCGCATCTCTGCTTGGATTTGCTTTTAGCTCCTCGACCTCTGCTAATAGCATAATTGTATCTAGCAGCTCATTTAAGCCTTCTCCTGTAGTCGCAGATACCGGAACAAATAAAACATCTCCCCCAAAATCCTCAACCACAACGTTGTGCTCAGTTAATTCTCTTTTAACACGATCTGGATCGGCCTCAGGTAAATCCATTTTATTAGCAGCTATGATCAATGGAACCGCTGCGGCCCGCACGTGATTGATTGCTTCTATTGTTTGAGGCATAACCCCATCATTTGCAGCAATTACGATAACCGCAATATCTGTAACTTGAGCACCTCGTGCACGCATAGCAGTAAACGCGGCGTGTCCTGGAGTATCAAGAAATGTTATGGAGTGCTCATTATGCTCTATTTGGTATGCACCTATATGTTGCGTAATTCCACCAAATTCCCCTGCTGCAATGTCTGTTTTTCGAATTGCATCAAGTAAACTTGTTTTTCCATGATCTACATGTCCCAAAATCGTAACAATTGGAGGACGTATTCCCTGATCCTGATCACTAACTTCACCTGTAGATTCATCAACCTCGGATACCATCGGTTGTTGTATCTGGGCAGCTGATGCTACTTTCATCTCTAAATCAGTAGCCACGAGTGAAGCAGTTTCAAAACTGATAGCATCATTTAAAGAAGCCATAATGCCATGAGTCATCAAGCGCTTAATAACTTCTACTGGATTGACGTTTAATAAATCTCCGAGCTCATTGACTGTTAAAATGTCGGGAATTAATAGGGGTGCTTGGTTTGAAATAGGTGATTCAGTTGAAATAGGTGATTCAGTTGAAATAGGTGGCTCAGTTGAACTACTTGTCATCTCACAACCTCTAACTTTTCCAGTTTTTCTAACTTTACAATTTGTTCGTTAAGTAATTTATGTACGATCTCATTAGACGGAACACTCAACTCTTGCTCAATCACTCCTGCATCAAGCGCATTCTGAATACAAGAGATTTTGTTATGCAAGTAGGCTCCTCTACCTTCGAAATTTCTTTTGTCACTTGTATGCACAACGCCATTTTGGACACGTTGAAATCGCAATAAATCACACTTGTTTGCAACTGTTCGACAACCTAAACAAGTTCTTTGTGGTTCATGTCTTATTTTTTTTTTGCTCAAGGCATGCTCCATCAGTGAATACGACCCGAATACTCAATGTCTTCATCCTCATCTTCGTCTTCATATCTCCTAGAAACACGTCGTTTTTTCTTTTTAGGATCTTCTGTCTCTGTACTTCGTTCAGGTAAAACATCCTCGGCAAAACGAATAGCCGTAAGGCTTTCCTCTTCATTAATAGTAACAGGAACCTCATACTCCTCATCCATTTTATCTACTTCTTCGCCATATCCCGCTGATTCTCGTGTCTCCTCGTCAGGAACTTCCATTTCCAAGAGCAATGCATTAAAGTCTTGTTCTTCTGCAGGAGATTCTACGGAATCTCCTGAATCTACTATTTCTTCTTGTACGGGCTGAGGTGTAGCTGCAACAGGAGTTGGCTCTGGCTTCGCAGTTTCTCGTTCCAACAATGCATCTCGAACCTTTAAAATATCAAGATCGGGTTCAATGCCTTCAGGCAGTGCAGGGTATGGTTCAAAAGGAGAAGGTGCTTCACCAATATCAGTTTTTTCTGTATCAGTCCGAGCGATACCAGCTTCGCTACTTATATTAATCCAGTATCCGGTAAGTTTTGCAGCTAATCGTCCATTTTGTCCCTCACGCCCAATAGCCAAAGAAACCATTGAATCAGGAACAATAACGGTAGAACGATACTCGTGTTCAGTCGTTACACCAACGACCTGGACGGGACTTAATGCGTTAGCGATAAAAACTTCTGGATCTTTATCCCACTTAACAATATCAATACGCTCGCCACCTAACTCATTTACGACATTTTGGATACGTGAGCTGCGGACACCTACACATGCACCTATGGGATCTATACTATTAATGCGCGAGTACACTGCAACTTTACTTCGATGACCTGCTTCACGAGCAATTGAAATAATCTCGACTCTACCTTGTGAAACTTCTGGCACCTCAACTTCAAAAAGACGACGAATTAAAGAACGATGAGAACGACTCACTACAATTTGTGGACCTTTGCTTTCTTTATTTACTTCTAACAAAACTACTTTAATTCGCTGGCCTTGGCGCAAATGTTCATTTCTAACTTGCTCATGGTTTGGTAATATGGCTTCGGTTCCACGTCCAATTTCAACAATTGTTTGACGAGGTTCAATACGCTGGACGGTTCCAAGCACTAAATCGCCTTCTTTATCAATATATTCTTCGTAAATAGCTTCTCGTTCTGCTTCTCTTAAGCGCTGCAAAACCACTTGCTTAACAGTTTGAGCAGCAACACGACTTTCGTTATCAGGAAGTTGAAATCTGATAACTTCACCTAATTTTGCGTCCTCTTTATATCGTTGAGCTTCATCAAGGGACATCTCTAAATTGTCATCTGCAATTTCAGAAACTATCAGTTTCTCATAAAAGGCATTTATCGCCCCACTGCCTGGATCTAAAGTAACCTGAACAAAGGGTCCACTTTCACCCTCCTGTCGATATGAGGAAGCAATAGCTATCTCTACCGCAGAAAACACAACTTCTCGGGATAGTTTTTTTTCAGCAGCTAACTGCTTTATAGCTAAAAGTCGCATTGAACCTGCATCAGATTCTCTTGCCATCAAAAGTCCCCTTTAGTAAAGAAAGGTGGGCGCCTCCGCCCACCTTTCGAATCAACCTCGACTATATCATGTTACAGCTTACGGCGTTCCACTCACGGTTAGGACGTGTCCTGTTATCCATGAGGCTGCTTCGGACGAAAGATAGACGGCAGCAGCACCAAAATCCTCCTCCCGACCAAGTCTCTTTAATGGATTCGATTCACGTATTCGTTCAAAGCCCTCATCACCCCAGCTAGCAGCATCTTCAAAATCTTCTGTTCTTACTGCACCGGGGGCAATAGCATTTACACGAATTTTGAAAGGAGCCATTTCTAAAGCTAATGTTTTTGTTAAGTGATTTAAGCCAGCTTTTGATGCCGTATATGGTCCATTGGTTGGGGAACCAGAAGATGAACCACCAACGGAACTAACATTAATTATGCTACCTCCATGTTCACGCATAAACGGCCAAACAGCTCTGGCACATAACCATGGTGCTTTTAAATTTAAAGCTGTAGTCGTATCCCAAGATTCTTCTGTTGTCTTGACAAGAAAGTTAACTTTCTGCTCCTGTAAACCACCAGCATTGTTGACCCAAATATCAATTTGACCCAATGCATCGATAGCACTGCTAACTAACTCCTCGACTCGAGTGTTATCACGAACATCTGTAGGGATCGCAAATGCTTTTCTACCACGTTCTTCTATTTCTTTAGCTGTTGACTCTATTGGAGCTGAACGTCTACCAGCTACAACAACATCACAACCAGCTTCAGCTAAGCCTAAAGCAATGCCTCTGCCAATACCTCCACCCCCACCAGTTACAACAGCTTTTTTTCCATCGAGTTTAAATAAATCGAGAATTGTCATTTAGTACATCCTTAAGTCAAATACTTACCTATTTAGTACCTTCACACTACCACAAAATAGGTAAATACTCTAAGAAGTAAGACGCTTAGTCATTGCCTGCTACAATCGATTAACGCGGGAGTAGCTCAGTGGTAGAGCGCCTGCCTTCCAAGCAGGATGTCGCGAGTTCGACCCTCGTCTCCCGCTCCAACTTTTTGTT
>CAWVTC010000109.1:0-5838 GCA_963933025.1 uncultured Dehalococcoidia bacterium
ATGCTTAAGGATTACTGGTACATTTAATAATGATAATTCTTCCAATAATGGTGAGTATTGTGCACTACGTGCACCCACTTGGATTATGTCAACTCCTGCTTTTAAAAATGCCTCTAAATGACGCAAATCAATTAATTCACTCACTATCGGTAAGCCTGTTTCTTTTCGCATAGCAGTAGCAATTTCTAGACCCTTCTCAATTTCTAGACCTCGATAATCATACGGACTAGTACGAGACTTATCGACAAAAGTTCGGATTACATCTACTCCTGCATCTCGTGCAAGTCGTGCTGAATCAATTGCTTGCTTCTCATTTTCAATAGCACATGGTCCACCCACAATAGTTAAATTCTTTCCACCAATTTTTAAATCACCAAGATCTATAATCGTGTCTTCCGGATGAAATGACCTACTAGCATCTTTAAATTTCTCTGTAATTCGAATCACTCGATCGACACCAGGAAGTTCTGAAATCCGGCCTTCATCAATAACTCCAGCAATTCCCTTCACTCCTATAACAATACTTCCTGTCCCAACTATCGATTCACAAAAAAGCCCGTAGTCACTTTTTATTCGTTCGACCACTCGATCTGCCTCGATTTCAGAGGCTCCTTCTACCATGTGAATAATCATTTCACTACCTATATGTTTACAAAATTGAACAGTTATTGTCCTATAGCTAGACACAACGCGATACTTTTATAAGTTCCTTTAAAAAAGAAGAGTGCCTAATTTACGCTGATACTCACGCACAATTTGTGTTTCTAGGCCAAGAATATCGAACACTGCTAGAATAGCCTTTCTTGCAGCTTCATCAGAAAAATTCTTGTCAATTGAGACAGATATCAGTAACTCATCCAAAGATTCTAGCAACTTTCCATTTGCTGCAAGCATAACTCCCCAACGATAGTGGGCTCGTGGACTATTTGGTTCCTCAAGGATCTCTTTGTCGAGTTCTGTGCCTTCATGCTTCAGAGCAAATTCATGCAAAAATATTTCATGCTGCATTACCTTTGCACGTCTGTCTGGCAATGCACGCTTAATACATTGTTCAGCCTCTTCTTTTTCATTCTTGTCCAATAAAATAGCAGCTAATCCTAATAATGCTTCTACGTTATTAGGATTAGATTGAAGAGCCTTTCGAAAAGCAGACTCCGCGGCTTTAAAATCTCCACTATCTGCAAGAGCCTCTGCTTCTCGAATAGCGAGCTCTTCATCAGTCGGAGCAAGTTCACTAAAAAATTGAAGAATATTTTCTTCGGGCAAAACACCAGTAAATTGACTTACCACTTCGCCATCTTTGAAAGCTTTCACCTCAGGAATAGCTTCAATTTTAAATTTTGCAGCCGTTTCAGGGTTCTCATCAGTATTCAATTTTGCCAGTCGTACAGCCTGTCCTCTTTGCGCAGCAACATGTTCAATTGTAGGACCAAGAATCTTACACGGCTCACACCACGGAGCCCAGAAGTCAACTACAACAGGACGACGATTTGATTCGTCTATTACTAGTGCATCAAAAGAACCATCTGAAACATCAATTGCTGGCATAACAATACTTCCTATCTAAATTAAGCATTCACCTCGTATGCAGACCTCAAAGCTTCAAGTCTAGCTTCAACAGGAATACGAATGTCTGCATGCGTCATAATATATAGCTCGTTATTTCGAACGCCTTCCATGATCATCTCAGCGACAACATCTGGACCCAGTCCTTGCGCAATCCCCACTGCAGTTTGCTTGGCATCTTCATTAAGTGATTCTGGTCCACCAAAACGACTAGGCCTGCTGCGACCTGCATCAACTATATTTGTGGCAACGCCACCTGGACAAAGCACACTAACACCTATTTTAAGTTCTTCAAGATCACCTCTTAAATGTTCAGATAAACCCACCACAGCAGTCTTTGATGCACAATATGACGCAAGGCCTGGAATACCAAAAAGCCCTGCAGAAGAAGATGTATTAACTATATGACCTCCTTTTTCCGCATCTACCATCAATGGAAGGAAAACACTAACACCATTGATTACCCCTCCAAGATTTACACCCATAACCCAAGACCAATCAGCACTAGTCATTTCAAAAATGTTCTTAAACGTAACTACGCCTGCATTGTTAAAAATTAGGCTCGGTATCCCTAGTTCTCGAACTACAGCATCTGCTAATGCTTCAACGCTTGTCCTATCAGAAACATCCGTTCGTACAACAATGGCCTTCCGACCTAAATCGCGTACACCACTAGCAGTCTCTTCTCCACCTTCAATATCCACATCTGCAATAGCAACATCCATACCATTTGCCGCAAATTTTAAACTTGCAGCGCGACCGATACCACTACCTCCACCAGTCACAACAGCAATCTTATCTTTAAAGTCTTTCATCAATTTGTTCCCTTCGCGTACACTGTATCACGGTCTTAGGAGTAAAAATGGCAACACAGAAGGTTTCCCCAAATGGTGTCCTGCAATTCGATGCAGTCGAACGAACTTTAGAAAATGATTTGAGAGTAATAGTTGTGCCAACAGGTCTACCTCACCTCGTCTCCTTGCAGATTCCTGTTCAAACGGGTTCTCGCAATGAAATCGAAAAAGGGAAAACTGGGTTTGCACACTTTTTTGAACATATGATGTTTCGCGGAACAGAACGATTCCCGAGCCACAAATATCAAGAAGTGATGACTCGAGTTGGAGCACGCCAAAATGCATATACAACAGACGACTACACAAATTACCATGCAACATTTTCTGCAAAAGACTTAGCCACAGTCTTAGAGCTTGAATCCGATCGCTTCCAAAATCTTAAATATTCAATTGAAGATTTCCAAACAGAATCTCGAGCTGTACTTGGTGAGTACAATAAAAGTAGTGCAAATCCGCTAGCTAAACTATTTGAAATTCAACGTGATCACGCATTTACACAACACACATACAAACATACAACGATGGGATTTTTACCCGATATCGAAGATATGCCTAATCAGTTTGATTATTCTCGTGAATTCTTTAACCGCTGGTATCGGCCTGAATATACCAGTATTTTGATCGCAGGTGATGTCGAACCTGAACCAACTTTTGAGCTAGTCAAACAATATTGGAGCGACTGGAAAAGAGGGAGTTATACCAACATAATTCCTCAAGAATTACTTGGCAATAAACCTATTACTACCCATTTAATTTGGGAAACACCAACCCTCCCTTGGGTTACCATTGGTTTTCATGGGCCTGCATTCTCTGAAACAGAAAAGGACTTCGCAGCTCTTGACATCCTCACAGATCTTGAATTCGGAGAGACTTCCGAGATTTATCGACAGTTGGTTGAAAAAGATCAATTAGTTGATCAGCTACTCACAATGCATAGTCCACATGTAGATCCATCACTGACAACAATTCTTGCTCGAGTCCGAGACATTAAAAACTTAACTCTTGTTCGCGATGGCCTTCTTAAAAAAATTTCGCAACTGCGTGAAAAACCACCTGAACAACAACGGATCGATGATGCTAAATCACATACTAAGTATGGTTTTGTAAGAACACTTGATAATTCAGAGTCAATCGCTTCAACTCTCGCTCAATTTGTCCACTTCAAACGTTCATATTCAACACTCAATAACTACTACGAACTTTATCCGGAACTCACTCAACAAGACCTGCTAGGCGTGGCAAGAAAATATTTAACTGAAGAAAGAATGGTTATTGCTACTGTTTCTCATGACCCATTACCTCAAACGTTTGGTTCTCCTGCAAAATTTTTGAAACCAAAGGAAACTAAAGACCAAGAACTTCCGTATACCATACAAAAAACCCAATCACCTCTTTTAAGATTTAAGTTTTTATTTAACGCTGGTTCATCCAACGATTATGAGTCGAAAGAGGGAGTTGCTGCTTTAACCGCATCAATGATTACTGATGCAAGTAGTTCTTCTATGTCTACAGAGGAAATTAGTCGCGCACTGCTTCCGATGGCCGGTTCTTTTGATTCACAAGTAGACAAAGAAATGACTGTTTTTACTGGTGTTGTCCACAAAGAACAAATTGGTAAATTTCTCGAAATAGTTTTACCACAATTAGTATCTCCAGGATTTAAAGAAACTGATTTTGAGCGTCTAAAAAATCAACAGGAAAATAGACTACTTCAAGATCTTCGCGCAAATAATGAAGAAGAATTGGCAAAAGAAGAATTACAAAACAATATTTTTACGGGGACTGCATATGGCCATACTATTCTTGGGACACTTAGTGGTATCGAAAAGATAACAATTGAGGACATCAAAACATTTGCTTTAAAGCACTACTCTTTAAAAAATCTGCATTTGGGATTTGCAGGTGACTTTTCAAAAGAAATTATAACTGAGATAAACATCCAGTTAAATAAATTACCTCTTGGGAAGAAAATACAACAACCTAAAGTTACTGGAAGAAAAATTAAAGGACTCGAAGTTCAAATTATTGAAAAAGATACCCGTGCAACATCGATATCAATTGGTCACCCCATCTCTGTCACTCGTTCTCACCCCGACTTTTTCGCACTATGGTTAGCTAGAGCTTGGCTTGGTGAACATAGATCATCCACAGGTCGTCTCTTTCAACAAATACGCGAACTCCGAGGACTCAATTATGGAGACTATGCTTACATTGAAGCTTTCCCACATGCAATGTATCAATTTTTCCCAAATCCCAATCTAGGAAGACGGAATCAAATATTCGAAATCTGGATTCGTCCTGTTTTACATCAAAATGCTTATTTTTCGTTAAAATTAGCACTATATGAACTCCGTGAATTAATAGAGAAGGGACTTTCTGAGGAAGCCTTTCAAAGAACCAGAAACTATTTGGAGAAAAACGTATTGATCATGACAAAAACTCAGGATCAACTGCTTGGATATGCACTAGATAGCGAATGGTATAACACTGGGGATTTCATCACTGAAAGTCAAAGACAATTGAAAGCACTCACAAGAGAATCGGTCAATCAATCAATCAAAAAACATCTTTCTGGAAAAAACTTGGCAGCAACAATAATCACTGATGATGCTCAACAATTTAAAGAAATCTTAACCAAAAATAAACCCGCAACTCTCTCGTATGACTCTATAAAGCCAGATGATTTGCTAAAGGATGATTTGCTAATTGGAGCATTAGACATAGAAGTGAACCTCGAAGAAATACGTATCACTTCGATCGAAACGATATTTAAGTAATTATCTGAATTGCAATAAGTTATTTTCTAAATCTTCTTCTGAATAAACCGGTAATTGACATACCATATCTTCGCATAGCCAAACAGCCGCACCCTCTACTGGGGGGTGCCGATCCTTAAAAAGTTCCAAGTTCGTGTCAGCAAAATCACTAGAGGCTATTACAAGCCATGGGAAATAACTCTTTGATATCAAACGTTCAAATGAATGTCTTACCTCTTGTTCCCCAACAATTACAACTTCACGGTTTTTTTCAAGTAACATCTCATTTAGCAACAATGTAGAGCCAAAGCCGCTAGGCGATTCAGCGATTCGGAACGCTAACATTTCACAAAAGTCATGTGCACGAACCACCCCATCAGAAAAATTAAAATAACGGTTAATCCAAACACCTAATTGGATTGCCGAAGCATTTGCATTTGGATATGCAGCATCATAATAAGAACGCTGTCGAAAAAGAAGTTTTTCAGCATCATCAGGCGTATCGTAAAAACTAAACTTATTTGTATCTTGAAAATGGTCGCTTAGAACAATATTTAATTCTTTCGCCCAAATTAACTGATCCATATCACCAGTGGATTTGTATAGTTCAATTAAACCTAACCCTAGGTAAGCATAATCCTCCAACATTCCAAAAATTCGAG
>CAWVTC010000110.1:0-5630 GCA_963933025.1 uncultured Dehalococcoidia bacterium
TAATCCGGCTTTTACAATTGTACGGTTTTCATCTACCAAAGGCGCAACATCCACGACAGTTCCTAGGGCGACCAAATCAATTAGATCTTCAGCGGGGAAAGGCAGATTTTTTGAAGAGTAAAAAGTTTCCAAAAATCGATATGCTACCCCTACTGCAGCCATTTCCCTAAAAGGATAGGATGAGTCAGGACGTTTTGGATTTATGATTGCCAAGGCTTCTGGTAGTACTGATGGAACTGTATGGTGATCAAGTATAATTACATCCATTCCAAGTTTGTTTGCCACTTTGATTTCTTCTATAGAACTGGTGCCACAATCAGCCGTTATTAAAACCGATGCACCTTGTTTGGCTAGCTGATGTAGGGCATTTTGATTAAGTCCATACCCTTCTGAAAATCGATCTGGTAAGTATGTAATTAATTTTGCTCCAAGTCGTTCTAAGCCAATCTTAAGTACTGCGATTGACGTGACTCCATCAACATCAAAGTCTCCGAAAAGGGCGATTGTTTCGGTATGTAAGATGGCCTCATCTAACCGCTGTAATCCTTTTAAAATATCTGGAAGCAAGAATGGATCATGTCTCGGGATATTTTCTGATCGGTAAAATCGCTCGGCATCTTTACGTGTTGTGATACCTCGTGCAGCGAGGACAGTGCCCACAATTTCTGGATAGTCAGCTATTCGTTCTTGTGAAGCTTTAGGATTACGTAATACCCAGCGGTTAGAGATAGCTTCAGTCATTCCATTGCCGAAAAAGAAGAGAACTGTTGTGTCCGCCAAATCCAAATGAATTCGACAGTACAGTTCTAATAGGTAATGCCCGTGCAATATTTGGAACATAATCTAGATCGCAATCAGGATCCGGTGAATGGTAATTAATAGTAGGTGGAACTACCCCCTTCCTTAATACACATACAGAAATACCCGCCTCAACAGCACCGGCGGCACCTAGAAGATGTCCAGTCATCGACTTTGTTGAACTAATAGGTATTGTCGCCGCTATTTCTTCACCGAACGTTCGCTTTATGGCTTGTGTTTCCGCCTTATCATTCAAAGGTGTTGATGTTCCATGGGCATTTATGTAATCGATTTCATCAGGCATAAGCCTTGCTTTTTGTATAGCTAGCCCCATTGCACCTGCTGCACCTGCTGCATCCTCAGGAGGTTGTGTAACATGATGTGCATCACTAGTTGCTGCATAAGATGCAAATTCTGCTAATGGTGTAGCACCTCTTTTTAATGCATGTTCTTCTGCTTCCAGAACGAGGATTGCAGCACCTTCAGCAATTACAAACCCATCTCGTTGTGAATCAAATGGTCGTGATGCGCATTCAGGTCTATTGTTCGCATTTGTTAATGCTTTTGCTGCCGCGAAGCCTGCGACCACAATAGGGACAATAGTAGATTCACTACCTCCCGCGATGACTACATCTACTTCACCTCGCTTAATCATATTTGATGCTTCACCTAGTGCATCAGCACTACTTGAGCATGCGCTAGCTATTGCATAATTCGCCGCTTTTGTACCTAGCCGAATACTTAGTTGGCCACTAGCCATATCAGGCAGCATAAGGGGTAGAAGAAATGGACTGACACGATTCGGTCCTTTTTCTTTTAGGACATCATATTCTCGTGTCAATGAACCTAATCCACCCATTGAGGTGCCGACAATCACCGCAATTCTGTTGGCGTTATCTGCAGTTATCTCTAATTGAGCCTCCTCCAATGCCTCATCAGCAGCTTTAAAGGCAAACTGAACAAATCTATCTGTTCGGCGTACAGTTTTTTTGTCAAAATAAGATTCAGGTTGCCATCCTGTGACTTCACCAGCTACTTGTGATGCAAAACCCTCGGGATCGAATGCGGTAATGCGTGCAGTGCCGGTCCTGCCGCTTTCTAGAGCTTCCCAAGTAGAAGCGGTGGTATGCCCTAGAGGTGTAACCATACCAATGCCTGTCACGACGACTCTTTGATTCACAGAAAATCCTTTTTATCGGCAGAGTATACTCTAGCTTATCAAAATCTCCTTGACTGTTTTTGGTAATTGTTCAGAAAGTTCATTTGCTAACAATCCGCTATTACCGTAACGCAGGCTTAAACTTTCACCTGCTGCACCGTGCATGTACACACCTAGGGCAGCAGCTTCTATAGGTGTATGACCTTGGGCGAGATAAGCTCCTATAATTCCTGCCAGTACATCACCAGAACCTGCAGTTGAGAGAAGTGGATTTGCGAATGGCGAAAGCATAGAAGCTCCGTTGTTTTCCACGATTAAGGTATGTGCACCCTTAAGGACGATCGTACAATTAAATTTTTCTGCAGCTTCTTTTGCTGTGGCAAGCCGATTTTGCTGCACTTGTTCCACAGTTGTATTGAGTAGGCGCGCCATTTCTCCAGGATGTGGGGTTAAAATTGTGTTTTGTGGAATTCGTTCTGTTGCATCAGGTAGCTTTGCCATTGCGTTTAATGCGTCCGCATCAATAATAGTTCCATTGTTTGCTGAACCATTTATATCGGGTAATACAGCCCATAAGAATGCTTGTGCACCTTCTGTTTGTCCTAAGCCTGGTCCTAGAACAACCGCATTAGCTTCGTTCCATAGTTTCCTCATGTGTATCGTAGCTTCCCCAGCGATACCCCCTTCACTTTCTGCGAGTGGTAAATATGTTGCTTCAATTAAATTGCCAGAGATGGAATCCACAACAGTTTTTGGAGATGCAATAGTTACTAGACCTGCCCCTGCCCTATATGCTCCCTGTCCAGCCAAAGCAATTGCTCCGCGGAATTTGGTACTACCTCCGACTATTAAAACCTTTCCAAAAGTACCCTTATTTGAATTTTTTGGTCGATGCGGAAGCATATCACGAGCCCATTTAGGAGTTATGAGTTCGAGGTGTTTAGTGTTGCCAGTTGGCGTTGGAATACCTATATCAACGACTTGAATCTGTCCTACTACAGAGCTTGCAGGAAGTTGATACATTCCTACTTTGGGGGTACAAAAAGTGATAGTGATATCAGCTGCAACTGTTTGTGGATCAATTGTTCCATTGTCGCTATCTACTCCACTTGGTAAATCTACTGCTAGTACTTTTGGTGGTTGTTGACCCATTCTCGCTTTTTGTAGTGTGACTAATGTATCGGCGATGGGTTCTCCTTCGGATAATGAACGGGTTTTTCCTATACCAAGTAATGAATCTATAACTAAATCAGCTGTTTCTAAATTAGCCCGTATTGCTTCCCCAAATTTTGTTTGCATGGGTAGTTCTCGATTCTCAAGTTCTACACTATTTTCATCTGATTTTCTTAGTTTTGGGGTAAATATCGTTACACTTGCTCCCCAATCATGTAGATGACGAGCTGCTACGAGGCCATCAGCTCCGTTGTTTCCAGGGCCAGAAAGAACCACAATGGAGCGGTTTTCTAAAGTGCCTAATAGCATCCATGCTTCTTGTGCAGTCGCTAACCCAGCTTCTTCTATTAATTGCTTTTCAGTCATGCCTGACGCGATGGCTTTTTGTTCAAGGTTTTTTATTTCTTGTCTAGTTAATAGTTTCATCTTAATCCTTCCTTTTGTATCAATTTATTGGCTGCCACACCGAATCGAGGCATATCTTCTTCGTGAGAAAGTGCCCGTTCCCCTACAACTGAAGCTACCGCATATTCTTTAGAATGGGACAGGCTGATTTCAAGTCCATGAAGAGAAATTTTTTCCGCTCGTTTTGCAGCTCTGCCATAAAGGAAAACAAGCGGTTTCCCCCTTTTGTTAGGTAGTACCTCGATGTCTTTCCATCCCACGCCATGGGTACCAGTTCCTAGTGCTTTCATTACAGCTTCTTTTGCAGCAAATCGTGCAGCTAATTCTGGTGTCCTGCCTCGACAAAAATTTATTTCATCAGATGTATAAATACGATTTAAGAATCTAATCTCATGTTTTCTCAAAACATGTGCGACTCGTTCAATCTCGATGATATCTATTCCCGTTGAAAATTTTGTATCCATTTAATCCTCATATAACTTTTATATCAAAATCGTGAAACTATCTTTCCTCTGCTAGTCTGGGAGCATGACAGCAACAATTATCGATGGTACAGCGGTAGCTTCCAGCATTCGTACACGTTTATCAAAAGAAGTTGAAAAACTATCTGGAAAAAATGTATACCCAGGATTGGCTGCCGTAATTGTAGGTGATGATCCTGCCTCTATCTCTTATGTTACTGCTAAGGCAAAGGCATGTGCTGAAGTTGGTATCATGTCCGAAACATTTGCTTTGCCATCAGAGAGCACGGAAGCAGATTTAGATTCACTTATTACGAGATTAAATTTAGATGATCGATTCCAAGCTATTCTTCCCCAGCTTCCTTTGCCTTCCCATTTTGATGCTCATAAGGTTATAGATGCAATCTCTCCTGAAAAGGATGCTGATGGGCTACACCCTGTGAACTTAGGTCGTTTGTTACGTGGTGAGATTGATGGACCCTTACCGTGCACCCCTCATGGGGTTATGCAGTTATTGCAGTATGCAGGTGTAGATCCAGTTGGTAAGCATGTGGTAATTGTGGGTCGTTCCACCTTGGTTGGCCGTCCTCTTTCAGTTTTGTTGTCTAATAAAACACGGGGAGCTAATGGGACGGTTACTATTTGTCACTCTGCTACTGAAAATTTGCGAGAGTATACATATTCGGCTGATATCTTAATAGTTGCGGTGGGACAACCGTTGTCGGTGACTGCAGAAATGGTTCAAGAAGGGGCGGTTGTCATTGATGTGGGAGTGAATCGGATAGAAGATTCTACGCGTAAACGTGGATGGCGTTTGGTTGGTGATGTCGACTTTTCCGGTGTCAGTGAGGTTGCTTCTTACATAACAAAGGTGCCAGGTGGTGTTGGTCCAATGACGATCGCCATGTTACTTGCGAATACAGTTGATGCTGCAGCACGCAAAGCTGGTTTAGATGCTATTTTCCTAGGATAATAGCAATGATGTTATTTGATGAAGTGAAGTCTCTGTCTGAACGAATTTCTGACATAATGGTGCGTCTTTGACATAGCCTCTAAAGAATCCTCCCTGATAAAACTTGAAAAAAAGTCTGCATTGCCAGGTTTTTGGGATGATGCGGATGTTGCCCGTAGCACAATGCAGGAGTTAGCCTCTGTCCGAGATCGTGTCAGTGTTTGGCGCAGCTTGGAACGGAGGGCACGTGAGCTCTATGAGTTGCTTGAGCTGGCATTACTGGAAAGTGATACATCTATTGAAGGTTCTTTTACTTCGGAATTCATGGAATTATCTCAAGAATTAGAAAAACGTGATTTTGAATTGCAGTTATCCGGACCTTATGATGATCGCTCCTCCATACTTGCCATACATGCAGGTGCCGGCGGGACAGAGTCACAAGATTGGGCGGAAATGTTACTAAGAATGTACATTCGCTGGTCTGAAAAGCGTGGATTTTCTGTTGATGTACTTGATACCACTCCAGGGGAGGAAGCGGGAATTAAGAGCGCAATGATTGAAATAAAGGGTGAGCTTGTTTTTGGGTATTTACAAAGTGAGAGAGGTGTGCATCGGCTTGTTCGACTTTCTCCATTTGATACAGACCATGCACGACATACTTCTTTTGCAAAAGTTGAAGTAA
>CAWVTC010000111.1:0-5435 GCA_963933025.1 uncultured Dehalococcoidia bacterium
ATCGTCCTGGTGGCGGTGAGAATGTGAGTACTGAGGGATCGCATCGTAAAAAAGGCTATCGTAATCGTCCTGGTGGTGGTGAGGATGTGAGTACTGAGGGATCGAACCGTAAAAAAGGCTATCGTAATCGTCAAGGGAATACACAGGGTTCTAGTAATACGGGATCACGACGTACAAAAAAGCATCTATCGGTCGTATAAGCCTTTTAGTAATTTCATTTTATGTTTCGACTGTGGTGGATTGTGTTTAACCGATGTAAAACTGTTCTGGTAACGATCGGAATAACGGCGTAGATTGACCTTAGCAAAACTTTGCTGGAGGTCCATTATGGATAGCAATCTATTTAGAGTTGACGGAGATGTTGCAGTTGTCACTGGAGCAGGACGGGGGATTGGAGAGGGCATTGCAAAAACCTTAGCTTCTGCAGGTGCCTCTGTGGTGTGTGCTGCACGAAGAACACATGAAATTGAAAGGGTAGCGAACGAGATTTGTGATAATGGTGGGAAAGCTATTGCAGTTACTACCGATGTTACCCAAAGAGATGATGTGGAGAAATTGGCATCAAGTGCAGTGGATCATTTTGGAGGTTTGGATATTTGGGTTAATAATGCTGGTGGATCTCCTATACAGAAGCCTCTTGTTGATTTGCCAGAAGAGGAATGGCATGCGACGTTAGCACTTAATTTGACAGCTGTTTTTCATGGCGTGAGAGCAGCAAGCAAGCACATGGGTAAAAACGGAAGAATTGTGATTACCTCATCAATAGCATCTACAGATATTTTTGAAGGTAGTGGGCATTACAGTGCCTGCAAGGCAGGAGTCGACATGCTTACGAAAACTCTTTCCCGTGAACTCGCTCCAATACGGATAAATAATGTTTTACCTGGATTTGTTCCGACTGAAGTGATGATGAATGCGCTTAGCATTACAGATGATGATTTACCTGCAGTTTTAGAAAGTTCCGAGATCGTTGCTGGACGGTTGGGCAGGCCCGAGGATTTGGGTTTAGCAGTCCTCTATTTTTGTTCAGAAGCTTCTGAGTGGGTAACAGGTCAATCACTTCGTGTTGCCGGAGGGCCTTAACTAAGGTCTTAGAATGAGAGTCGTATGATAGAAACAGAAATAAATTGGGCCATGTGGACAGAACAGGCAACTGAGTGGCTTTCTTCTTATATCCGGGTGGATACAGTTAATCCGCCTGGTAATGAAATGTTAGCTTGTGATTTCTTGGGAAAAATTCTCGATGATGAAGAGATCCCCTATGAACTCTATGACCCTGGAAATAATAGAACCTCCCTTGTTGCTACCTTGAAAGGAGATGGTAGTAGGGGGAAATCACTAATTCTTCTAAATCACACAGATGTTGTTCCCTTTGAAATAGAAAAGTGGACCGTTGATCCACTTGGAGGGGAAATTCGAGATGGATTTATTTGGGGGAGAGGAGCCCAAGACATGAAGGGTATGGGGATAATCGAGCTGGTTACTTTTTTACTACATAAAAAGCATAACTTGCCGCTTAAACGTGATTTAATTTTTATGGCGGTGGCAGATGAGGAAGCTGGTTCTTTTTTTGGTGTTGAATTCTTAAACCGAGAATATCCTGAGATTCTCGAAAGTGATTACGTAATAAATGAAGGTGGTAGTGGTAGTACTGAAGTATTGGGAGTTGAACGAAATGTTTTCAATATCGGTGTTTCTGAAAAAGGGCCACTCTGGTTAAAATTGAGAGTGCAAGGAACTCCTGGACATGGTTCGGTTCCGCATAGTGACAATGCTGCAAATCATTTGGTACATGCTATAAATAGAATACTTGAATGGAATCAGCAGTTTGATGTTACCCCTGAAGTTCAAGCTTATTTTCAGGCTTTGCACGACGCGGGAGTACTTAAAGCCAATCCGACTAAAGATGTATTACAAGTTCTTGCTTCAGAAAACCCTCGAATAGACTCATTGCAAAGGAATTCGATAGCGTTAACTACACTTAAATCAGGTGTGAAACATAACGTTATTCCTTCAGAGGCAGAAGCGACCCTCGATTGCCGTCTTGTTCCTGGATATGATCCAGATAAGTTTGTTAGTGAGTTATCCACTGTTATCGATGACGATCGGATCGAAATAGAGCGAGTTTTCCAATCTTCAACTCCAGCTTCCCCAACTGGAACTGAGTTGTGGGATGTGATGTCAAAAGAAACTAAGAATTTAGTTGAAGATGCTCTAATACTGCCCGGTGTTTCTACTGGTTTCACTGATTCGAGGGTGTTTCGTCGCAAAGGTATCCCTGCATATGGATTCACCCCAGTTTTAGCAGATCCAGGTGACCAAGGTAGAATTCATGGAAATGATGAAAGGCTTTCGATCAATAATCTTCAGTTAGGAATGCAAATTCTTCATTCAACTGTGCGTGGAATATGTGGCTAGCGTGAGTGCATTCGTTTTTTTGACATAGCTTCATCACCTAAATGCTCTTCGCCTCGCTTGATTGAAAGAATGATTTGTCGATGACGCTCGCGAATGCGGTATTTTTTATCTTCGCTCAAAGAATCAAAGCATTGTGGGCAACTAACACCTTCTTCATATATTGGTGAATTACGATCATCCACTGAAATTGGTTGCTGGCATCCATAGCACAGAGTATATGTTCCCTCGATCAATGCATGTTTCAGTGACACTCGGTCATCAAATACAAAGCATTCACCTTCCCAAAGACTCTCGTCTTCTGGAATTTGTTCTAAATATTTTAAAATTCCACCTTGCAAGTGATATACCTTGTCAAAACCTATTTTTCTCATATAGGCAGTAGCTTTTTCGCATCGTATTCCCCCAGTGCAATACATTGCTACTGATGTTGCTTTATCAGTGTTTTTAGCTAAACTGTCTGCCCAAGCTGGGAATTCACGAAAATTATTTAATGCTGGGTTGATTGCATTTGTAAAACGACCCATGTCTAATTCATAGGTATTTCTAGTATCAACTACGAGTACATCATCACGTTTAATTAATTGATTCCAGTCTTTCGGAGTCACGTACTGGCCTGATTTGGTAAATGCATCGATATCAGCTTTACCCATAGTTACGATTTCTTTTTTAATTTTCACTTTCATACGATTAAAATTCTGCTTGGTACTAGTTGAATATTTAACTTCAAGATTTTTGATTTCGGGCCAGTTATAAAGGTGGGTAATTAGAGATTTTACTTTAGTAGGTTCTCCTGAAATCGTTCCGTTTATACCTTCTTCAGCTAAAAGTAGAGTTCCACGAATTCTTAATGCATGACAACGAGTCAGTAGTTCTATTTGTTTTTTTTGCAGATCATCAATATGACTGAATGTATACAAACTTGCGACCGTAAGTGCATGGTTAGATTGCAGCATCTATTAATCATATCCAAAGCTGGCATGCTGTCGATAAATGGCAATTTTATTCGAGGATGCCAGCAGCTTTGGCTAGACCCATTTCCCCGCTATGCATGACCTCAGTTGCAACCCATGCAAAACGGGCTAGAGGCTTTTCTTTTGCGATGAGAGGCAAGCTAGCGTGGTGAGAATAAAGTACAGATTCTAATGAACGTACTACTCGATAAAAATTGAGTCGTTCCTCTGTGATAGGGATACCGCTAACGCTTTCATAAAAAGCCAAAGCATCTTTTAAATGAAACATTTTTGATTCGTTACTCCACCCTGTGGGAGGTGGAAGCAATTCTTGTATGTGTGCAAAGTCTGAAGCCGGATCGCCGAGAGAGGATTCCTCCCAATCACTTAGTGCCACAATTTGGTTGTTTTGCCAGATTTCTTCTCCTATGCCATTAGTTCCTTTTAATAAGGAAATACATGGTGAATCTTCGGGTGCATTTTCACGGAGCCATTCTAAAGCTTCTGTAACGATGGGTAGTGGTTCTATCTGGAAGTTCCTTAGTTCGCCTATAATTCTTTCGACAGTGTGTTTTGCGCATGATTCTGTGTCAGGCGGGACGGAAAAAATTTCGGCAAAGCCTAGACTCTTCCAGTCTGCAGTGTGAATGAGTGCAAGTTTTTTCATGTGTTCCAAACATGCAGAAATCCGAACGTCATCATATTCAACTGCCGAATTGTCAAAGTTGGGCACTTTCCATGAACCCTCAACTTTTTCTCTAACATAAAAGTCGGGTCCTGGGATAAATTCTACTGGGTTTTCTTCATACCACAGTGTTTTAGCAACAGGGATCGTACTGTTTGAAAGACGGTCATAGATTTCATATTCCAACCGTAGAGGGAAGGGCTGGATAGACCCCCCAGGAATATCTCTGCGAAATGTATAGTCTTTGGTGGTACCGTTGGTCTTAGCTTTTACAAACCAAGTTTCACGAGAAAAACCCCTTTCGAACTTGGTGATTTCTGCTATCTCTACTTTTACTGTCTCTAATTTGTGAAGCAAATACCCTTCAAAATCGTGCTTTTCTATTTCGTCTTTTTTCATCTTCGTGCGCCTTGTAGTGCTGTGGTACTCCATTTTGCTTCACGTGTTAATTGGCTTTTTAAATAACGTCGTATTTGTGAGCGTAACTCTTTATATTCCTCATTAGCTCCAAGATCTTTTTTTGCATTTTGGAGACCTTCAATTACTTCTACTAAAGATGCTCTTAAAAGTGTTGCTTTTTCAGTTACTCGTTCTAAAGAAGGGTATTCTTCTTCACTCCAAAATTTTTTCTTTATAGCTTCTTCAATATGTGCAGGTAAAATTTTCAATCCATTGTTTTTTGAAGCATCTGCATTTTTACTAATGTAGTTTCGGGCCGCCAGAAGTATAGATTCGAGTTCCCGATTGCTATCGAATAGGGCTTGTCCTTCAGATTCAATACGCTCCAATACATTTCGTAGCATATTGCCAATTGTGAGCGCTAAGCTGTGGGTAAAAGGTTCTTCAAGTTCGGGAGTGATATAGGTATCGAAACTCCAGATCACACTGTTTAAGACTTCATCTGCTCGTGGGCGCATGTGTAGCTCCTTAGGCTAATAGTCTACATCTGGTGTTAAAAACCTTTAGTATCTATTTTTTAAAATTACTAGTAGTCTCTAGTATCCTAGGCATGATTTTTGCCTAATTTTAAAGTGTTTTGCAAGATAAAGGAGACCCATGCTTACCCAATATGACGAGTATCCAGTTCATCAATCGGCTTATCCATTTAGTGAGATTCCATCCACTGACTACAATTGGGATGATGGATATTTCTTCGGAATTTACAACGCAGATGAGCAAATTTTTATTTATACGGGAATGCGAGTTAACCCCAACAATGACATGCTTGGCGGTTACGCGGGTGTGAATATTGCCGGGCAGCAATATACTGCCCGGTTTGGTCGTCCTTGGAGGCAAAACTGTGACACAGTACTAGGTCCACTTTCGTATGATTTTGTAAAGCCACTTGAGGAAGTAAGGCTTCTTCTGGAAGAAAATGAATC
>CAWVTC010000112.1:0-5419 GCA_963933025.1 uncultured Dehalococcoidia bacterium
TTCTTTAGTTAAATATGTGATTTTCTATCTGGAGACAGCGTAGTAATACCTTCTTTGTATAATGTTTCGATTTCCAAAGCGGTTAATCCTAGGAGATCACCAAATACATATTCGTTGTGCTCCGCGTAACCAGGTGCAGGGAGTCGAACACTACCTGGCGTTCGACTCATTAGCCATGGAGGTGTTTCCATTTCCCAGGTGCCTGCATCAGGGTGACTATGTTCTGTCCAAACGTTACGCGATCTCATTTGGGGGTCGCTCATAATTTCTGGAATAGTTAACACTGCTCCGGCTAGAACACCTTCTCTTTGTAGGATATACATAGTTTCGTAATGCCCATGAGTTAGGCTCCATGTTCTGATGAAATCATCTAGAAGATCTTCGTTTTTCTTTCGGGCTTCAGCTGTTTTAAAACGAGGATCTTTTGCTAGATCTGGTTGTTCCATAGCTCTACATAAATTTGTAAATTGCTCATCATTTTCACAAGCAATGGTTACCCATCGATTTTCTCCTGCACTGGGATAGCAATTATGTGGGGCAAATTGATTGTTTCGATTTCCTATCGGCTTACGAAGCGTTTTGTTCATGCTGTAATCGACAAGGTATTCACCCACAAGGCATGTAAGATTTTCTCGCTGTGCCATATCGATGAAAACGCCTGTACCCGTTAAGCGTAGCTGTCTCAGGCCTAATGCAACCGCTGCAGGTGTGGCGGTTCCAGACATTGGATCACCATAGCTGAATCCTGTTTTTGTCGGTTCACCATTTTCATATCCAGATATGGATACTAAACCTGCTAATTGCTCCACATTGGTTCCATAGGTTACATAACCACTTTCGGGACCTGTTTTGCCATGGCCTGGCATCGAGAGGTAAATGATTTTTGGATTAATCGCCTTAATCTCTTCATACCCAAGTTGTAATTTTTGCATTACGTCTGCACGATAATTCTCTACAAGGACATCGGAGATAGATACAAGTTCGAGCAATAATTCCCGACCACGTTTTGTTTGAAGATCCAAAATTGTGGAGTATTTATTTCGGTTATTGTGATTGAAATAGGCTGCTTTGTTGTACCAGCGCTCTTCGGTGCGAGGCATTCTACCTAGCCCACGTAGCAGATCCCATTGTTTTGGACCCTCGATCTTAATCACCTCAGCTCCATAATCTCCGAGCAAACGTGTTCCCATTGGCCCTGCCCACACCATGGTTAAATCAAGTACGCGAATTCCTGTCAGAGGGGCAGTCATTGGGCTAACCCGTCTAAGATTTCTTTTGTGTTTTCTCCTAGTAACGGTGCTGGATTATCAGTCCAGGTACCTGGGCCCATCCACCAAGGGGGACCCGGATACGTAGCTTTACCAGCTATAGGGTGTTCAATTTCCCGTAGAAACCCTCTTTCTTTTAGCTGGGGGCTTTCCATTAAGTCAGCCATATCATGAATATATGTGATAGGTGCTCGGTTTTCCCCTCCAGCTCGGTGAGCCTCTTTTTTTGTTGTATTTGTTGACCATTGGATAATTTCGGCCATCAATTCATCATTGTTTTCCATGCGTGCTTCTGCGGTTGAATAACGTTCATCTAGTATCCATTCTTCATGGCCAATGGCTCGAGCAAAGGGTGGCCAATTACGTGCCATAACATGAATCCCTATTTGGCCGTCGATACAGGGGTAAACCCCCATAATGCTGGACATTAAATTCCCTCGGCGTTCAGGTGACCATAGGCCCATGTAAGCATAAAACGGAACTCCAGCTTCTAGGATTGGACCCATACAGTGTTGGACACTTATATCGACGTGTTGTCCAATTTCATCTCTTTCTGTAGCTAAAAGGGCAAGCATTCCTGCCGAAAAAGCATTAAGCCCCCCTTGGTAATCTGCTTGATATCCTCCATTCTTTAAGGGTCCACCTTCTTCTGTTCCTGTGATAAACATCTGACCGCTCATTGCGAAAGCAATCAAATTGTTTGAATAAAAGTTTGCATATGGACCTTTCTGTCCATATGCAGTTATGGAGATAAGAACCAATTTAGGGTTAATAACTTTGAGAGTCTCGTAATCAATTCCTAAGATCTTGGCATCGTTTGGTCGATAATTTTCTATTAATATGTCACTTGCTTTAACTAGTTCTACCAGACTGTCGTGACCTGCTACTGTTTGCAGATCGAGTGTGACAGAGCGCTTGCCAGTATTTAAGTACATAAATAACGCACTTGTTTCGGGGTCGGGTATATTGTTTTTAAATGGTCCGTGTGTTCTTGAAATATCTCCGTCTAGAGGTTCTACTTTGATAACTTCTGCACCATAACCCGCAAAAAGTTTTCCACAGTATGGCGCAGAGACGAAATTGCCTAACTCTAAAACTTTAATTCCCGATAGTGGCTGCATGTTGCGATATTATCAGCTACTACGCCCAGGTACTTCGACCTGTACGTTTCCTCTTACTGAGGGCTGTCCATCTGCAAGAGTTACTACCTCAAGCTCAACAATGTTGATGCCATCTTCTTGTCTTTTGTCAACAACACGTCCAGATAAAGTAAGTGGGTTACCTGCAATATCTGGTCGTCGGAATGCGACGCGTACACTTATCAGGTTACTCTCCCCCCCGGCCCAAGCTCCAACATAGTGTGAAATCCAGGAGAGCTTTAGTAACCCGGGGACAAGTGCTCCACCAAAGCCCATTCGACGTCCAGCTTCAGCATCACCGAATGCAGGGTTTGTTGGATTATCTCGACCAAAAAATTCTATTGCTTGGTCTTCTGTAGGTGTTCTTTCGAGCAATGGTAGCTCATCATCGACAGAAATATCTTCAAAGTATAGTTCACTCATTATTCATCTCCTCGATCAAATTGATTAATTGTTCGTAGAGATGCTGCTACAGCATCACCATTTTCATTAAGATAATCTGTCTGGAAAGTTACAAGAACACTATAGCCATAGCGTCCTCCTAGCCGATCACGAATGGAAATGACTTGTGTGATTGCTTGGAGGGTTTCATTTATTCGGATAGGTTTCATGAATTTCCACTCTGTTTGAGTCAAAATCCCACTTGATAAAACTTGCGGAGATAATCCAGGTGGAAGCCCAGGCTCAAGCATCGCTAAAGCATAAGGTGGGGCAACGCCCGTATCATCATCGTATCTAGGGTCTTTGTCCCCTAGTAAATCACGCATTCGTGACGCGTCTGCAGCTTTAGGTACCACTTCGATCGGATCACTTTTAATTCCGATCATTGCACGGTGCTCTGCTGTAATTTTGCTTTCTTCAACCTCTGACAATTTGTTTCCTCCTAGTTTTTAGCGTGGTAGCCCAACAATAACATCGTCGTTTTCTATTTTCACTGGGTATGTTTGGATATCTTCTGCGCCTTTGTTCCAGAACAAGATTTTTGATTGTAAACGTCCAAGGAAAGGATGAGCAGCATTGAACTCACTGGTAAATGGCTGTGTCACTGCCTTGCCTGTTGCGATTTCAAAACGTGCTCCATGAAATGGGCACATAACACATTCATCTTTTACCTTTTCGGCTTTTAAAGGCATTCCTGGAAAACTGGCGATTGGTAATCTCACATGTGGGCAAAGAGCTCCAAGTGCATAAGCTGTTTCACCCATTCTTATGATTGCAACACGAATTGTTCGGAGCCGTACTTCTTTGGTGACACCTTCAGGAAAATTGCGAATAGAGCCTGCATTTTCCCAAACCTTCATTTTTTCATGCGGGATGTTATTTTTTGCTTTCAAAGGGAGTGGAGGATCGATACCTAGTAATGGTCCTAGAACAGTTTGCATAGCACCTCCTGAGATAAGTCCAGCAACGAGAAGGAATAGTCCTCCTGCAAGACCACTGCTACTAGTTTCAAGATCACCAGGTGCTACGATAAGAATAATTCCGCCCGCAATCATTGCGATCGTAAATGCTCCCCAGGTCCCCAAAATCGACATTCCTACAATGGCAAGTCCTATTGACACAATGCACTCCTTCCGCGGAATGGTAGCGTGCTCGCTACTATTCGTCCAAAAAATGTTGTTTTTTATAGCCCTTCAATATTTCTATAGCTCCGTCTGAAATATAGAAGTGGTGCAGCATTTTCTTCTGCACCTGCTTGAATAACTTTTCCAATTGCAATGATATGATCTCCTCCGTCTACTAGCTCGCTTACTTCGCAATCTAGCCATGCAGCGGAACCTGATACTATAGGAGCCCCTGTTTTTAGGGGGTAACAAGGAACTCCAAGATCTGTCTCTGGTTCTCTACCTGAAATGGCAAACCTATTAGAAATTTCCTCTTGTCCTTTGGCCAAGATACTTACAGCAAACTTTTGAGATACAGGTAACATTTTTTCCATATGATTGCCCTTCGCAATACACACTATGATAAGTAATGGATCCATCGAGAGAGATGAGAAACTGGAGACCGTCAGGCCATAGACTTTCTTTTGATGTTCTGTTGTAACAATTGTTACGCCAGCCGCCCATGAGCCTAGCGCATTTTTAAAATCATTGGCGCTTTCATTTGTTGTCACGCTACAAGCTCTCTAAGACTGGTGACATGTCCCATATAACATTCACGCTTACTTCTTTAAAATAGGGAGCCATTGGCAATTGCGTAAGAATTTGGTCCATCTCGGTAGCATCACCTGTTTCAAATATTGCTAAAACCCCGATTCCGGTTTCTCGATAGATTGCTCGAATTTTCCCTTCATCGCGCAAGACTTTAGTCGCTTGTAATTGTTCTGAAACTATAGCTTGCCAATCTTCAAATTGAATATTTGGTGGTTGTTGGGAAATTAACCGTGCTGCAAATAACATTTCTAACTCCTCAAAAGTACCTATGCAAGGCTACCTTAGGAGTTGACCCCGCGCCACATCTAGTTAGAGTAATATTTCCCTATGTCGCAATTAGATCATCGATCACTTTTAACTTTTGATCTAGATGGGGTGTTGTGTCGCCCGCCATTCGGCATTAATCCAGGAAGGAAAAAGAAATCAAAAAAATTAAACAACACCTTTTCTTTACCTGGAATATTGTGGTTTTTTGAACGTTGGCGTTATAAGGGACGCAGGCCTATGCCTCGAGCAGTTGCGTCATTACATGAATTTCAAAAGATGTATAGATGCGTCGTTGTCTCAGCGAGAAGCGAAGCATCACGCAAGGAAACGGAGTCTTGGTTGCAAAAATACTTTAATCAAGTACCCGAAGTATTTCTCCGTCCTTCATGGAGAGAAACACCCTCTGTATATAAAGATCGGATAATCAGGGAGTTGCAACCAATTGCTCACTTTGAAGATGATCCAAGTACTGCAATGATTCTTTCTGAACATACCTCTCAAATATTTTTAATCGCTTGGCGCAGGAATCGGGGCCGGGAAAAGGACAAGATCAGCCGCATTGAAGAAATCGGCGACGCTAAAAAATTTT
>CAWVTC010000113.1:0-5402 GCA_963933025.1 uncultured Dehalococcoidia bacterium
GTTTTTGCCATAGGTAGAAGCTCTCGTTCTGCTCTTCGATCTAGAAGATTGTATGGAGGCTGCTCACAAACGAAACGGTTTAGACTTAACTCTTTTGAAACCCAAATTGACTCAACTATTTCCCATGATGGGAACGTGCTAGTTCCGATATATCTAACTTTTCCAGAACTCACTAAGTCATCTAATGCACGCAATGTTTCATCAATTGGAATATCGGCCTGAGGACGGTGCACCTGATACAGATCGATATAATCTGTTTGCAATCGCCTTAAACTAGCTTCACATTGTTCAATTATATGTCTACGACTATTCCCCTGAGTGTTCGGTTTTTCACCCATTGCACCATGGAATTTTGTAGCCAAAACAATGTCACCACGCTTCTTGTTAGATTTTAATGCTTGTCCAACCATCTCTTCACTTTGCCCCAAGCTATAAACATTTGCAGTATCAAAGAAATTAATTCCCGCATCTAGTGCTGTATTAATTATTTGCTCAGACTCTTTAAATTCGGTTCTTCGTCCAAACATCATGCAACCCAAACAAAGGCTAGAAACTTTCACACCTGTTCGTCCTAAATTTCGTAATTCCATAAAACTCCTTACATAATTCCCCAATTTGGAAACTACATCTATTTATTACCTAAACACCTGCATACACTCTAAACCCGAAATCGTTGTACCTCAGATTAGGATCAAGACTTGCTCGTGCAGTAATACGAGTAAATTTAATGCTGTGCCGCCACGAACCACCACGGCTAACTTTTCTTTTACCTTGCCGTGGACCCAAAGGAGATTTCAACGGAGCTGAAAGATAATAATCCGCTGAGTACCAATCTGAACACCATTCGTGAACATTATCTGCCATACACTGCAAACTATAACCATTTGCACACTTGCTGTTTGGAACATGGGGTTGTTTTAAAGAAGAAATTTCTTCAAAATTTGGATGTTCTTGTACTAAGGATGTTCCCCAAGGCCAATCTACCCCTATCATTCCGCCTAATGACGCATATTCGCGCTCGGCCTCCGAAGGCAACCTATAATGTATACCACTTTCAGAAGTCAACCATTCACAATAACTAACAGCGTCGTACCAACTAATACCAACAACAGGTTGATCTTGATGTTTAAACTCCTCCCTATCACTAAATCGTGAAGGGGGTCCTCCGGCAAAAACAAATCGATCATACTCTCTGTTAGAAACCGGCGCTAAACCTACCAAAAATGGAGCTAATACCACCTCATGCACTGGCTTCTCATTTGGACCACCAGCTTCATTTCCCATTAAAAATCTGCCGCCTGTTAGATTTTTAAGGATGGGGGAAATAGGTACTTTATTCACCTCTACATTGTAATAACAGATCTAAAATTCGAAAACTTTTTTCTCGTGCATTAGTAGGCATAACAGGTATTATTATCAAACTGTGCCAAAAAATTACATTGCTTGGTTAAATGACCACGATGCTGATATCAGTGGAATCGGCGGTAAGGGCGCAAGTCTTTCACGCCTTGCGACGTCTGGCTTCCCTGTTCCACCTGGATTTACGCTCACGGCACAAGCCTACAATGAATTTTCTGAAATGCTTGAAATTCCTGGTTCATTACATCAGATAAATAAGCTAGCACAAGGTGCAAAAATGCCCGAAATTATGGCAGCACTAGAACCAGTAGAAAAAATATTGCAAACAGCCCATTTACCTAGTGCAATCGATACTAGTCTAAATGCAGCATACTCCGAATTGGTTTCAATCACGGGAGAACAAACTTCTTTCGCTGTGCGATCAAGCGCTTTATCTGAAGATAGTGGCGGCAATAGCTTTGCTGGTTTATATGAAAGTTATGTAAATATAAAAGGAATTGAGGCAATCACAAAAGCCGTGTTGGACTGCTATCGCTGTCTTTGGTCGCCAAGAGCTACCCACTACAGGAGTTTTCGAAACGTTGAACACGCTAGTGAAACCATGGCAACTGTGGTAATGCAAACTGTCGATGCAAAAATCAGTGGAGTAGTTTTTAGCAAAAACCCTCTCACCGGCTCCTCAGACGAAATCGTCATCAATTCCTCATGGGGCTTTGGGGAGGCAATTGTATCAGGCTACGTGACTCCAGATATGTATATTGTCGATCATAGTGGCAACCTAATTTCAAAAGAGATAAGCCTGAAAACAGAACAATCATCTTTATCCAATGAAGGAATTTCACGCTCTCCAATGCCTAGTGATTTAATAGATCTACCATCGCTCTCAGAAAAACATATTTCAGAACTTGTTCGTATCACCAATGAAGTAGAACAGCTATACGGGGAGCCAATCGATCTCGAATTTTCGTACGATAAAAACGAAACTTTATTCTTACTGCAAGCCAGACCTATTACCGCTTAAATTCAGGGGATGAAAAAGTGAAAATCAGCATCATCGAAACCCAAAAACAACACCTTTCTCGATATCAACCAACAGCAGAAACAAGCGCTATGTGGCAACGTTGGCCGTCGATGTTCGAAACAGCCTTCCGGATGCCAATAAAAGGTATCAACACCATAAATAGCTACTTCCCATCTCTACAGAACGATTACGATCTCCATAGGCAAATGCGTAATACATTTGCCAACAAAATCACACAAGAAAAAACTCGAGCAGTTTTTGTCAATCGCTACGCACATGGCAAACAATCTTCAAGAATAAATAGCACAGATAAATCAGATTCTTCTGCACAAAAAACAGACTACGATGTTTACATAGCTTGGGAGGAAGTACGTAATTTTGCTACACGATTCGGGGATCTTTTTAATCCACAAGGAGGTGATAGTGAGCTAGGTGGTTGGATTGAGGAGTGGCAAGAAATTACTTTTGCTGTGGAAAGAACTGAAACATTAGGGCCCAAAGAAGCCCGAACCGATCTTCTGCTTGGTCAAACATGTAAGCAGAAAATGGAACTGTATACCAATGTTGATACAAAACATCTCAGCGATTTTTCATTTTTTCAAAAGGGAGAGCATCTAGAACAAGCATTGATAGTAAAGCCGATATCACTATTAGGGTTCATATGGACACTAATAGTACGCGACATAGTTGAAGAAATTACATATACACAGTGCCCAGGATACGCAAATTGCGGACATGAATTACCCAACTATCCGATTAACGAGTCAGTATTAGCTTACTGTTCAAAAAAGTGTATGAGGACCACCTAAAAAATAAATCAACGGCATTCGTACTCCACCTCAAGCATAGGGATTGAACGCATGATTTCTGCCGTTCCCATTACGGGGTTTTTCCCAGATTTAATACGAATATTTTTTAAAGTTTCCAAAAGCAAACGAGTCCCAATTACAGCTTCTGCACGTGCCATTTGATATCCGACACAAAAATGCTTTCCTAAACCAAATCCGAGATGACTAGCTTTACTACCATCGTGAAATCCAACTCGCATTTCTTTACCAAAATATAAATCATTTCGAAAAATATTGAACTCATCAGGGTCTGAAAAAATCATCTCGTCATGATTTCCTGAACGCATTGAAAGATGCACTATAGCACCTTCTGGAATTATGACATTATGCATCTCCACAGACCGATGAACCTCACGTGGCTCACCTCCCACAGGGTCGGAATGCCTCATCATTTCGGTGAAAGCATGATCAATCAGTTCATAGTTCTTTTGTACTGCATCAAATTGCTCAGGATGATTTAACAATAACCACCAAAGGTTAGCTATTGCCTTATCAGTCGTCTCTCCTCCAGCAACAAGAAGCAAACTAGTAAATGCTTTTATTTCGTCGATTTCCAGACGTTCACCATCTACTTCAGCCACACATAATTTCGAAATTAAATCTTCCTTAGGATCTGAATAACGTTCTCTAACAATCGGATCTAGATAGTCATGAAACCGTATATTTATTTGAATGCCTGCCTCACGTAATTTAGGTAGGGGAGCAAGTCCTCGAATAAGTGTGGAATAGCATTCTTCAAAAAAAGGTAAGTCAGATCGAGGTAAATCTAACATTTCCACAATTACGGCAATGGGTAATCGTGCAGTAAACGCATTCACTAAATCCACTTCTCTGCCAGAAGAAAAATTTTTAATCAAATTAGATGCAGCATTCTCGGTAAACTTTTCAATCAACTCATGTGCATTTTGCTCAATTACTGGTAAAAAAGCCTCTAACCGTTTTCCAACGAATTCCGGAGCTACTATATTGCGTTTCATAGTATGTTCTTCACCACCCATAGCGGTTAAAGATGGTCCGAACACCACACTATGTGAATCATGCATAATACGACTACTAAAAACCTGTGGTTCATTAAAACAATTCACCACGTCTTGATATCTCGTGATCCAATAAATACCCGTTTCCGGATCTACGTACACAGGATTTTCATGCCGAAGCCAACGAAGTACCGGGTAGGGATCTAACTGAAAGTCCTGGCTATTCAATCGAGGAGGAGTACCAAAGTTAATGCTACTGGAAGTCATTAACTAGCTCCCGTATCTGATTCAGACAAGGCTGAATGAATATCTTGAGTTTGTTGGGCATGATCAAGGCAATGCACACGAACGGTTAAAAGCCATTCTTTCCAGTTTAAATTACCTAAAAATGGATGCTCCCACGAGATCTCCAACTCCGTACTCTCTCCTTTTACATCGAGAGCCTTGGAAAGCTGTAAAATTGCATTTTGGTGCATTAAAACTACATCATCACGTTCCGCAGGAACCACCGGCGAAGGATCAGTGGACAACGCTCCTGAATTCAGCACAGCAGTAACTCGTGAAATAGTTCCTGTATTGACCTCAGCAGCATGACGTATGCAATCTAAAGGACTCCATCCACCTTCACTGCCATGACGTTCCAGATCGTAAACCGGTATAGAAGCCGCCACTGTCTCATAAATTTGTGCAGCATCTCTAACTCGACTCATAATCTTTTTCGCATCCCAATCCACAGCCTTTTTCCGGACATACGAAAGTATCACCTCAGTTGCTCCTTCGGGAATAACAAATTCATCAGTTTTTTGTTCTTCATAAGCCATTAAGTAACTCCAGTGCCAACTAGGCTAAACATGCACATATGTGGGGCTCTTGTCAAAGCTAGAAATTTATATCAACTTTCCCAGTTGCTCCATCTATTGACAACATCGAACCTTCAGGAATTATCGAGGTTGCACCTTCAACATTAACGACTGCAGGCAAACCATATTCACGCGCCACAGTAGCAGCATGACTCAACATGCCCCCAGTCTCAACGACAACACCGCCTGCAGAGACAAACAAGGGAGTCCATCCAGCGTCAGTAACCGGCGCCACAAGTATTTCACCCTGCTCTAATTGTATTTCCGTGGCTGCTAGAGCACCTTTTACAATACGCGCTTTTCCAGTCACATTGCCCTTGCTAACACCTAGGCCCTG
>CAWVTC010000114.1:0-5384 GCA_963933025.1 uncultured Dehalococcoidia bacterium
GATGCAGTCTTTTCGTCTAACTGTGAGTATCCTAATGTTAGGTAGGATGCTTCTGAAAAAGCGACATCAGGTCCTTCAAATTCCACAAAGTGATTTCCAATGACATGCATCGCGCCTGCAGGTTTCTTTTGATCTGGTGTACCTGCAAAGAAGTGTGCAAATTCCCATCCTGGCCCCTGGAACATTGCGCCATGATCGTCATAGCCATCTTCCCAATATACTGATGCGACCAAGTTAGGATCGCTTCTATCAACGCCTTGGCAATAACGCATCAAGACATCGTACATTTCTGCTTTAGCTACGAGTTTTTCTACAGTTGTAAGTTCCCCATCCTCTGCGAACTGGGCGTACTTAACTGTTTCACTTTCATGTTGTTGTTTTCGAGTACTAGACATAATTACCTCCGAGGGGAGTATACCTAGTGAAGAAAAATAAAAATATTGTTTATTTAGATTCTTTTTGTTGCTTGATTTGTTCTTCAATTAAATCGGCAGCTTCTTTTTTTGCTAACCAATCCATAGCCCAATCTTCGGCATTTTGTCGAGATGGCCCATCCCAGCGACCAGAAACACTTTGTAAATCAGGGAAGCTTGCTGCAATTTCTTCCGCAATTTGTTCCTTAATATTTTCGTTATCTTCTTTATCTACCATGCCAATATTCTAACTGTATTTGAATGTTGGAGGAAATCTCTTTTTTCTACAATAGCTTGATTAGTTGTGTTTTTTTAGTTAGCGTTTCCCCCAAATTAGCCTTGGAGATAACAATGCCTTACACAGTAGAACAATTATCAGATCTGCAATGTATTCGTGATACAGCACTGCGGTATTGTCGTGGAGTTGATCGGCTTGATGAGGATTTGATGAAATCTGCTTATTGGCCCGATGCTACTGACAATCACGGTACCTTTATAGGTAATGCTATGGAGTTTTGTGAAATGTGTATGGTCGCTCATCTCAGATGGCGTTCAACTAATCACTGTGTTCTGAATCATTATATTGAACTTGATGATGATGGTATCCATGGTCATGGTGAAGTTTATAATGTGACCTACCTCTTCCAGTCGGGTGAGGACATATTAGACACATGGTATGGAAGATATTTAGATAGGTACGAAAAGCGTGCTGATGAATGGCGTATTATCGAACGGGTTTGTGTCCATGAGGGAAGTACGACCGAAGCCATAACTAAGATGGGTATTGAAGCACCTCTGTTCCGTCAAGGTTCGTTTGATCGTCCGTCATCTGGGCGCCAGGTGGGCCCTTAACTCTTGATAGGCCAGGAGTATTTCACACCCGTGAGATCTTCGGAAACAGCCCAGAGCCGCTCTGCTAGTTCAAGGTTTTGTGCATCTTTAGAGGAGCTAACCTTGATGGGGTATCCACGTGATTCACGGAATCCATCAGGGCCGTAATAGTCACCTTCAAGCGCCTCTGGATCGAGCAGTGCTCTAAGCGTTGGCAAAGCGCCCATCGTAGCGGATTGGGCAAGTAGTTTCCCAAATACAGAAATGATTAGTCCCGCAAGGGGATGACTCTGTTTTCCAAGGTTAGTGCTTGACCAGCCAGGGTGAGCTGATGTGGCGATGGTATCACTACTGATTTTGGTTAATCGGGATTGCAAACCTTTCGTGAATAGTAGATTTGCGAGTTTTGACCTGCCATAGCTAGCTATTCTCGTATAGTTTTTCCCTCCTTCAAACATAAGATTGTCGAAGTCCATGGTTCCCATACTGTGAGCTCCACTACTGACATTTACAATTCGTGCATTTGGAGTAGAAAGAAGTGCAGGCATTAAGAGTCCGGTGAGTGCAAAGTGCCCAAGATGATTAATACCGAATTGACTTTCAAAACCATCTTCCGTGAGTTGATAGGGGTTCATCATAATGCCAGCGTTATTGACGAGACCATCGAGGTGTTCAAATCGACTAAGGAGCTCGGTGGCAAAGGCTCTAATTGATGCAAGGCTACCAAGATCAAGGAGCATAGTTTCGGTTTCACCGGCTACTTTTTTTTCACGGATTTTTTCAACAGCTTTGAGTCCTTTTTTTTCATCGCGACAGGCCAGAATCGTATGAGCTCCATTTTCGGCGCAAATACGAGCAGCTTCATAACCAATTCCTGAGTTGGCACCTGTAATTACAATTGTTTTACCTGAAAGGCTTGGTACATCATTTTGTGTCCACTTCATGCGTACCTTCTTAACATTTTATTAGGGTATCACAGGACCTGAGGCCTATTGGGTTCAAGGATATGAGATTTCCCAAAATTAATGAAAAGTGTCTCTCATAACGACACTCTTTCAGAAACAGAGTAAATTCAACACATGACTACTGGAATAGTTGCTTTGTTACTTGGATTGCTCGGGCTTGTTTGGTTACTCGCAAGACGAATTGGAAATCCGATGGGGTTTTCAGGAATGGTAGGGAAAAAAGTAGCACCACTGCTTTTTAACCAGTTGCGTGAACGTGTTGGGCTTCATCAGCAATCTGGAGATCGTGTTCGCCATGCAATGCGGCAGTTAAGTAATCATGGGTGGGTGTTGACGTCTCAGTCAGGAAATACTGTTGGTTTTACGCGTGATGGATTAACTCTATTGATTGAGTTAGAAGATGGAAAAATCCTTCTTAGTGGAACAGGTGCAGCCGAAGCTGATGAGGATTTATCACGACGAGAGTAGAGAGCTGTGTTAATCAATGCTCGAATCTGTGCTTGGATCAGGTTTCTCAAAGGTTTGTGTATTTCCTAAACCATGATGGCCTTGAATAATGAGAAGGAAGATGATTGCCATTATGATAATTAAGGACCACCAAATAGAACGTCTAACTAAGTGCCAGGTTTTATTATTCACAAAAAGCATTGTATCTGTAGCTACTCTAGTATCTCGCTAATCTGAAATAGCGGTGTAATAGCAGTGTAATTCGAGACATCTTTCATAATTGGACCAGCATGGGTTTTGAATGCTTCATGAACCTCGCCAGTGGTATTGAAGTACAGATGGGCGATAGCAGTGAATGGTGGAGGAGTATTCGGATCGGCACTTGAAATTCCTGTTTCCAGTTCCCCTTTAATAAAACCTGCAGGACCTAAAAGTTTTTGGATTAGTGATCGATGAGAGGTATTCCAGTATTCGTGGTCAAATTGTGCACCTTCTTCGTAGGGATACAGGACTGTTACTTTGATCATCGATAAAACTCCTAGAATTATGACTGGATTCGTTTATCAGGCTTCAGGCTGCATAGTTTCTCTATCGAGCGTTTTGTCTCTTTGGATAAATGCGAGTTCGTTAAGTCCAAGGATTCCACGCACATACTCTATTTCTCCTACATGTCGAAGTCCATGGCATAGACAAACATTGAATAAGCCATCATAGAGAGACATTTCAGGAAGTGGTTTAATTGTTACATTGCGCGAGTTTAATTCATCATTTGACATTGCCGCGAGATATTTTTCTGATGCAGCCCAAACGCTATGTTGATATTCACGCCAGAGTTCTAAGTTACTCAGTGTAATTTCTTTGGCTTCAGCTGTATTCATCCCAGTACCTTGTGCTATTCGATGTAGATTTAACTTCACATCGAACCCTCCCTCAATCCATACAGTTGGCTTACCTTGGACAACAAAGTTGATGATGTTGTCTTCGGTACGGACATAGTGCCAAAGACTAAAGAAAGGTTTAATACCACCTTCATTACTTTCCCAGTTTAATTGCTCCAGCGTCATGTCATCTACTGCCTCATCAAGCATTCGATGAAGAGTTGAGAGACCTGCGGATAAAACTTCAATAGCCTGTTCCATAAATTGTTCCTCGATAGATTCAGTTTTACTTTATTAAGGATATACCCGAGAAGAAACCGTAGTACGAATAAAAAATTTTAAATGGATGGTCCTCCATATGATGCACACAAGCACAATTTTATTACACTAGTAGGTAAACTAGCAGCTTACGCTGAAGATCGAAACGAAATTTAAAATATAAGCTGTATTGATTTTCCAGGAGTATTGTGACTAAAACCTTTAACGAACTAGGTGTGTCTGTGCCTTTATGCAAAGCGCTTACTGCACGAGGGATCAAGGTCCCATTTGAAATTCAACTTGCTACAATCCCTGATGCTATCGCAGGCCGAGATATTTGCGGGAGGGCTCCAACCGGTTCGGGAAAAACTTTGGCATTTGGTATTCCCGTTATTTCCCGGAGTACAAAAGCACAAGCGAAAAAACCTACCGCACTCATTCTTGCTCCAACTAGAGAATTGGCTGAGCAAATATGTACTGAACTTCGCCCAATTGCAAAGGAGGGTGGCAGAAGAATTTCATCAGTATATGGAGGTGTAAGCATAAATCGCCAAAAACAGGATCTTGCAAAAGGTGTTGATATTCTAGTTGCTTGCCCTGGTCGTTTGCATGATTTACTTCGCCAGAAAGCATTACGACTTGATGAAGTAAATATTGTTGTGATTGATGAAGCAGACCGTATGGCAGATATGGGGTTTTTGCCGGAAGTAAAAAAATTATTAGATCTTACATCTTCAAACCGACAAACCTTACTTTTCTCAGCCACACTTGATGGTGATGTTGCGATATTAACTAAAAATTATCAAGAAAATCCTGTGCGTCATGAAATTGGTCGAAAGACAGCAAATGTACAGGAAATGGATCATAATTTTTGGTCTGTTAATCGTCCTGAACGTGTATCTGTTGCGTCTCAATTAATATTGAATTCAGGAAAAACAATGGTATTTACAAGGACTCGTCATGGGGCAGATCGCGCAGCAAAACAGTTGAAAAATGCTGGAGTGGATGCTGTTTCAATTCATGGGGGGAAATCTCAGGGACAACGTACAAGGTCACTCGACTCTTTTTCAAAAGGTCAAGCCTTGGCACTTGTTGCAACTGATGTGGCGGCTCGAGGAATACATGTGAGCAATGTCGCTTGTGTTTTACACTTTGATCCACCTGAAGATAGCAAAACTTACGTACATAGATCTGGCCGTACAGCTCGAGCAGGTGCAACAGGTGTTGTAGTTTGTTTTGTTGATCAGAGCCAGCATAGAAAAGTTAAACACATGCAGAGGGAGCTAGGTTTAGACGTTCGCATTAATGAACCTGCTTATAAACCTGCTTATATAGTTCAAGATAATACCGATTCTAGTTACCAACAGAAACGTGAAAAAGTTCGAATTACTGAAAAACATTATCGTGATCGACAAGGTGATATTGAGGATGTTGTTACTGCGGGATCACGGCGTAGATTGCGTAATCGTCAGGATGGCGGTGAGGATGTGAGTACTGAGGGATCGCATCGTAAAAAAGGTTATCGTAATCGTCCTGGTGGCGGTGAGGATGTGAGTACTGAGGGATCGCATCGTAAAAAAGGTTATCGTAAT
>CAWVTC010000115.1:0-5290 GCA_963933025.1 uncultured Dehalococcoidia bacterium
AATAGTATTACTGCTTGAGGCAATGAAAATGGAAAATGAAATTAAGGCTCCAGTTTCAGGTACAATAAAGTCTCTCCCTGTAGAAGAAGGCCTACAAGTAGCCGAGGGCGATACACTTGTTATTATCGAGTGAGGAATAAGTATGCCAGTTGAATACCTTCGTAATCAACGCCATCAAAAAATAGTTGAGGGAATTGCAAACGATCGTTTGAATTACCCTGATGAGAAAAATCCCACACTTGAAACCTTCACTAATGCAACAACCCCACGCATGGCAGCCGGAGAAATCGATGGCAATCCAGTGTATCCAGATATAGTAGTCGTCCGTCGACCAGGCAATTGGCTTCAAATAATCGCACAGGTCGAGACATTAGATTCCATAACGAAAGAACAAGCACTAAATATTTGGAAACCTTATTCGTTAATGGGAGAACTACTGCTGTACGTACCTACCGGATGCGTACAGAGCACGAAAAGCCTTTGCAAACAATTTGATATCCAAATAAAAGGTCTTCGCACCTGGCGCTATCGTCCGGTTTGGGGCTTAACCATAGTAAATATTTAACAGAAACAGTATGAACATCTTTTTCGACGTAGACCATACACTTCTGCATAACACAAAGGATTACAGTGCCTTACGCCCTGGGGCTCATAACTCAATGCGCATGCTTAATGAAGCAGGTAATCAAATCCATGTGTGGTCTGCAGGTGGAAAAGAGTATTGCCAGCGTATTGTTGAGCAACACGGCCTTTCAAATTGGGTCATAGACTGTCATGACAAAAGCCCAAGAGTCAAACCAAGTCCTGACATAATTATTGATGACGACCAATATTTGGTTGAAAAATATGGAGGGTTTAGCGTTTCCCAGTATAAAAAAATCGATGAGCATGATAGGGAATTGGTAGAAATCGCGAAAAAAATTATAGCCGGCCACACTAACTAAGAGACGACTGTGTTACAGTGTTAGTGTTCACTTTACACTAACTATCAAAGTGAGCGATAGGAATGAAAATTATATGGATTCGTTGTTAGAAATCCAGTCTTTACATGCAGAGACTGGAGAACATAAAATTCTAAATGGCCTTTCGCTACAAATTAATCCAGGGGAAATTCATGCAATTATGGGACCCAATGGTTCGGGAAAAAGTACGTTAGCTAACACAATTGCAGGTAATCCCACCTATACTATTAGTTCAGGAGATATTCTTTTTAAGGGGAAGTCTTTAATACAGCTGACCCCCGATCAAAGGGCACGATTAGGATTATTTCTCGCATTTCAATACCCAGTCGCTGTTCCAGGTGTCACTGTAGTGAATTTTTTAAGGCAAGCAGTAAATGCAGTAAGAGGAAAAGATCTTCCAATTAGAGAATTTCGCGAACAACTATTTCAACACATGGACTCCTTAAGTATGGATCGTGGATTTGCACGAAGATATTTGAATGATGGGTTTAGTGGCGGAGAGAAAAAGCGCACAGAAATGTTACAATTAGCAATGCTTCAACCAAGCCTTGCTGTTCTTGATGAAACAGATTCAGGTCTTGATATCGATGCGTTACGCACGGTTGCAGATGGCGTCAACTCAATTATGAATCCTAATATGGGTTTACTTCTAATCACACACTACCAACGCCTATTAGACTATATAAAACCACATTTTATACATGTGCTAATGGATGGAAAAATTGTACAAACTGGGGGACCCGAACTTGCAGAGGAACTAGAACAAAGCGGCTATGATGCCATAGAAGTAAACCCATAAAAAAGAGCTGGTGAATTATGTCAACTAAAAAACAAACTATCGAAAAAACTGATTACGAATGGGGCTTTCACGATGAAGAGGAGGCTCTTTTTAAGGCTCACAAGGGCCTAACTCCTGAGATTGTAAAAACAATTTCTAAAATGAAAAATGAGCCTCAATGGATGCTTGATCTCCGACTGAGCTCACTTGAGTTATTTTTAGAAAAAGAAAATCCCTCTTGGGGTAGTGACCTTCTAGAAACAATAGATTTTGACAATATTCACTATTATGTTCGTGCAACAGACAAAGACGAAAAGGACTGGGACGACGTACCAGACTACATACGTGACACATTTGATAAGTTAGGTATTCCAGAAGCAGAGAAAAAATATCTTGCAGGAGTAGGCGCGCAGTATGACTCCGAGGTTGTTTACCACAATATTCGTGAAGATCTAGAAAAATTGGGTGTTATCTTTTTAGGTATGGATCAAGGATTGGCGGAATACGAAGATATAGTTAAAGAACACTTTGGACGAATTATTCCACCAGGAGACAATAAATATTCAGCTTTAAATACTGCAGTATGGTCAGGAGGATCGTTTATTTATATACCGAAGGGGGTAAAGGTAGATGTACCTTTACAGGCCTACTTCCGTATAAATACTGAAAACATGGGGCAGTTCGAGCGTACGCTAATTATTGCTGATGAAGGCAGTGAAGTACATTACGTTGAGGGTTGTACAGCACCGACTTATAGCAGCGATTCACTCCATAGTGCCGTAGTTGAAATCATTGTGAAAAAAAATGCACGTGTTCGTTATACAACCATTCAAAACTGGTCTAATAATGTATATAACCTAGTAACCAAAAGAGCTGCAGCTTATGAAAATGCTGTGATGGAATGGGTAGATGGGAACTTAGGATCTAAACTCACTACTAAGTTTCCAAGTGTATTCCTAATGGAACCCGGTGCACATGGAGAAATCCTATCACTAGCTTTTGCAGGAGCAGGTCAGCATCAAGATGCTGGTGGAAAAATTGTACATATGGCACCACACACCACTTCTTCTGTTGTATCAAAATCGTTAAGCAAGGATGGGGGGAGGACAAGCTATCGAGGTTTGCTCAAAGTTTACGAAAATTGTAATGACGTACGCGCAAGCGTCCGTTGTGATGCACTCCTTCTAGATGAAGGCTCACGCTCAGATACGTATCCTACTATGGAGGTAGATGCTCCAGATGTTGGAATTGAACATGAAGCCTACGTTTCGAAGTTAAGCGAAGAGCAGCTTTTCTACTTGCAATCTAGGGGATTGACTGAGGATCAAGCTGCCAAAATGATAGTTAACGGTTTTATAGAACCAATAGTTAAAGAATTGCCAATGGAATATGCAGTCGAGTTAAATCGGCTTATAGAGCTTCAAATGGAAGGTGCGATAGGGTAAGCATAGGAGTGGGAACCGGATCACAAATAGAACTACTAGAAAAACCAATCACCCCCGAAACAAGCCAGTATTTAGGCTTGGAGGATAGCGATCGTCTCGCATTACTTAGATCTAATGCTCTTAAATTGAGCAGCACTCTTGAAATGCCGTCTTCTCAAAAAGAACGGCCTTGGAAATACTTCGATATTAGTCAACTAACCATAGACGATTATCCAATTGTGATGGCTGGGGAATTTAAGGAAACTTCATTAGCTAAAGATACAAAAGTTTCTGGGTTTATTGAATTTATCAACGGGAAAAAAGTACAAGCTAAGTCTTATCACAAAAGCCTGACCCTATCCAGCGCGGAAGCAAAACAACTAGGTCAAGCAGTACCTCCGGAAAGTAATCGTTTAACAGCGCTCCACTATGCATACCTACAAGGAATTGCGGTTGTGGAAAGTCACCCAGAAGTGAAAATCGATGAGCCAATACGTATAGAACACAGATACACAGCTAAACAATTTGCAACACCACATACAGTTATCATCGCAGGGGCTAACAGTAATATCGAAGTAATTGAACAATTCTTCTCCGAAGATCTTCCCGTCTTGGCCACACCAATTGTTGAAATTTTTGCTGGTCCAGGTTCAACGATTAATTACACCTCAATTCATCGTTGGGGAACTGAAACTCAATCTTTTGGAAATCAGCAAGCTATCACAGAAGATAATTCACAAATAAAAAGTTTAAGCCTGGCGGTAAGTGGAAAAGTGGTCAAACAACACATTGGGGCAACGTTAAAAGGTCGTGGATCTGCTAGTGAAATGTACGGTGCAGGATATGGATCTGGTATGGGAAAGGGCGTGGAACACATAGACTTCTATACTTTGCAAGATCACATTGCTAAAGATACCTTCAGTGATTTGTTATTTAAATCTGCTCTCGGGGGTAAAAGTAGATCTGTGTACTACGGAATAACACGTATTGGAGAGAATGCTCGTAATTCAAGTGCGAATCAGCAGAACCGAAATTTATTGTTAAGTCCTACTGCTAAAGCTGATAGCGATCCGGTTTTAGAAATTCTAACAAACGATGTACAACGAGTAAGCCATGGAGCAACAGTTGGTCCTGTGGAAAATGAACAACTTTTTTATCTGCAATCACGAGGATTAACCTTAGCTCAAGCTGTTGATTTATTAATTCAAGGGTTTTTTCTTGAGATACTAGATCGTATTCCTGATGATCAATTGCGTCAGGAACTAGAATCACTAGTCGAGAGTAGTAATAACACTGTACATTAGTAACGATCGACTAATCGTATGTCAGAATGAGGAAAAATGACTGAAATAGCTGAAGAAACAACAATACCAACGAATGAAGAGCTAATGGAAGCCTTAACAGAGGTAAAAGATCCAGAACTCGATATGAGCATCGTAGAACTAGGACTTGTCTATGACATAGCTTATGACAAGGGAGACGTAATAGTCTCAATGACACTCACAAGCCCTGGTTGTCCAATGGGTCCGATCATCAAGGGCGGTGTTTATGGGAGGCTAATCCGTGTTCCTGGAGTAAGTGATGTCGATGTCCAAATCGTATGGACACCTCCTTGGAACCCAAAAGAAATGGCAAGTGAAGATGTCCAAATGGCGCTAGGTATCTGGTAGGAGAACGATTGCATCGCCTTTTATCAAGTAAACTAAATAGTAAGCAGCTTACTAAACAGCTTCAGAAGATAGTAGGCGCCGAAAACGTACTTTACAAAACTGAAGACCTCATACCTTATGAGATGGATGGTACGGTAGAAAGACATCTTCCAGACTTTGTTATTTTCCCTAGCTGCACTCAGGAAATTGTTGAAATTATTGAGCTAAGTAAAAAATTTATGATCCCTATAACCCCACGTGGAGCTGGGACAGGATTAAGTGGAGGGGCAATACCAATACATGGAGGAATTGTAATTGTTACGGCACGGATGCGAAAGATTATTGAAATTGATCCTATAAACCGTATCGCAATAGTCGAGCCTGGAGTTCCTAATATTAATCTCACAACGGCAGCAGCTAGTGATGGTTTGTTCTATGCACCAGATCCAAGCTCGCAGAAGGCTTGCACCATTGGGG
>CAWVTC010000116.1:0-5286 GCA_963933025.1 uncultured Dehalococcoidia bacterium
GAATGTCAAAACAGAAAGACCAGCTCGTATAGATGTGTCGGCGGCGGATATCCTCCGTGCCTTTGCTGAGCAGAACTCGGGAAATCACGCTGGGGTTCCATATGGCTGGCGACGCAATGGTCTTACAGCTGTGGAGCATGGCGGCGTTTTTCCACAAGGGTTCTTTCGTTGTAAAGATGGTTATGTTGCTGTTCAAGCACGATCACGACAAGATTGGGCCGCAATACTTTCTGCATTTAATAACCCAGTGTGGTCAGAAGACAAAAGCATGCAAAATCCATTTAAATTATCTGAAGATGATAGTTATGTTTTGCCACACTTCCAAGCAGAGCTGGACAAACGAAATATGAAAGATTTGTTAGAGGCTGCTTTGGAAAGTGGTGCACCGATGGCTCCCGTTCTTTCAAGTTTAGAGGCTATTTCATCTAAAGTCTTCCGTGATGGCTTTGTGGAAGCCAGTGGCGAGTTAAATCTACCCTTTATTATCAGAAGGAATTCAAAATGAATATTGTTCTATTTAGTGTTAAAAGATGACTTGGGGAACTATCACCGATGAAGGAATCGCAGAAGCAGAAACGTTAGTTAATGTTTTACTTAGACGCGATAGAATGCGGTGGATCGAGACTACTACACGGGACGCTATTCGTCATTTTGCTTGGGGCATAGGAGATGATAATCCGTTATGGTTAGATCCTCAACATGCTGCCAAATCACCTTATGGAGGAATTGTCGCCCCGCCATGCATCCTTTATGCTCTGGATGGAACAGTTGTTGCTCCTAAGCTTGCCGGGGTTCAGTGGCTTTATGCAGGTACAACCTTTACATGGCTTGAGCCAATTCTTCTTGACGATACATTTCAAGTTGAGGCGCGTTTAAAAAAACAGGAACTCAAGAGTGGTCGAAGGTTCTCGAAATGGGTTCTTCAAACTGGTGAAATTAAGTACATTAATCAACATCAAAGAGTAGCTGGCATTGCTATTGGTCGCTGTGCAAGGACGCCTCGTGGTGAAGCGCTTACTAAGGATAAAAACAACAAAGCATTGAAGGCGATAGAGCCATACAACTATTCTGCTGAAGAAATCGCAGATATTGAGAGCCAGGTTTTGGCGGAACGCCGTCAAGGTAGTACTCCCCTCTATTACGAAGATGTTAAAGTTACTGACAAAGTTCAACCAGTTGTAAGGGGTCCATTAGGCGTGATTGACATAATGGCTTGGTACTCTGGTCAACAAGGTGCAACGCATTATGGTGGTGTGCATGGTGACGCTATTAGATATCGTAGCCGTCATGCAGACTATCATTTGAATAAGAAAACAGGCGCAAAAGAATCTGCTGGACGAGGTCATCTTGAAACATCGACTGGTCGTGATGTGGGAATGGGTGGCGCTTATGATGTAGGACCCCAAAGGATTGCATGGTGCCAGCACATGCTAACAAATTGGATTGGAGATCATGGCTTTCTCCATACACTTGACGTCAGTGTAAGAAAACCTAATCTGGTTGGAGACACCCTTTGGTGGACTGGTGAAGTAATCAGTAAGAATATTAGGGAAGGATACGGAGTATTGGAAATAAGTGTTTGCGCGGTCAATCAAAGAGGTAAGCTATCTGCTGACGGCACGGCTTCAGTAGTCCTTCCTCGACTTAATGGTGGCCCAATCAGATTTCCCTTGCCTCATGCTCTTGTATGATTTCCAGCTTTATTTGATAGGTGAAGGCATACCAATTTGACCCGTCATTCACTGATTGATTATAGTGACAGTCTGTGTGTAGTATCTGCAATTAATTTTGATATAGGGGAGGGTCCAATTTGGAGTTCGTCCTCTAATAAGCTAATATTTGTTGATTGCACTCCCGGTCATTTAAATCAGTTAGACCCATCCTCAGGAGTGCTTACAAAATATGAGGTGGGCCAGACAATTGGAGTAGCGTTGCCATGTAAAAGTGGTGGCTTTGTAGTTACATCAGGAGATGGATTGCTTTCTTATGATGAAAAGGGAGTATCTTCGCTGCTAGTACCTATTGAGGCAAGCTTGAAGACTAATCGCATGAATGACGGTAAATGTGATTCACGTGGTCGATTGTGGAGTGGTACATTTTCATTAACCTTTAAACGTGGCGCTGGTAATCTCTATCGTATAGACCCCGATCTCTCAGTGACTAAAGCAGTTAGTGGAATCCGGGTTTCTAATGGCATTGCCTGGAATAAAAATGAAACTTTAATGTATTTCAACGATACATTGTCCAGTGGTATTGATGTTTTTGATTATGATATCGAACATGGAACCCTATCTAATCGACGTAGATTTGTTGACATTGATCGTGATCAGGGATTGCCAGATGGCCTTACTGTAGACGCTGAAGGGTGTGTCTGGGTGGCTTTGTTTTATGGAGGCGAGGTTAGGCGTTATGATCCTCAGGGAGAGTTAGTAGGTGTGGTTAAGTTACCAACCTCTAGAATAACTAGTTGTAATTTTGGTGGGGCAGATCTTACCGATCTTTACATTACAACAGCCGATTTTAAAATTAATGATGATGGTCTTCCACATGAACCAGAGGCTGGTTATGTGTTTAAATGTAATCCTGGAGTTTCGGGTTTACCATCATATCCATTCGGAAGGTAATCGGATTAGTTTTTTTACAAGCATTACCTATTAAAAACTTACAATTAGTTCTTACCAATTTCTGTTTTAACGCATGATAAAACCAGGGTAACCATTAGACGCCTCCTCAGTCAGAAACTTCCTGAATCGGATTTGACCACCAGCATATATAAGACATTTATGTCGATAGTTGCGGTCTACGTTTGAGTTGTAACCAGTGAACCAAGATTGCTCTTTGCCAAACAGGATGCGTTCTGACATTTCTCGAACTTGGTCTCCCCAAAAGTTCTCAGCTTCCTTGCAAGGATTAAAATAGTGAATTTTATTATCAAAAAGATGTTCAAGCATTTGCGAACACCAATTTACTGCCTCTTCAATCCCTCTTGGAAAATTCGTAGCAACTGACCCACTTTGTGGCCCTGCTAGTGTTAACATATTGGGAAAGCCATTAACTGATAGTCCAAAGTGTGTCTGAGGGCCGTCCGTCCACTTGTCACGAAGGGTTTGGCCATTTTCGCCAACAATATTTATCTTATCAAAAGCACCTGTTACAGCATCAAAACCTGTAGCATAAATTATAATATCAAAGGGGTAATGTGTGCTTTTTGTTTGAATTCCTGTTTCTGATATATATTCAATTGGATTTTCTCCAATATCAATTAATTTCACATTATCTTGATTGAATGCTTCATAATAACCCGTTTCCATTGGAACACGCCGAGTACCAAATCCATGATCTTTTGGGATGAGTTTTTCTGCAATACTAGGATCATTGACACGTTGTCGAATTTTTTTAGCCACAAATTTTGTGAACTCCGTATTCGCTTCAGAATTTACCAACATATCTTTGAAATTACCAAGCCAGACGCCAAACCCGGGTGAGGCATAAAGTTTTTCCCAGAAGGCCTCACGATCTTCTGGTGTAACATCGAAAGTTTTACGTGGATCAACATCGTGATAGAATCCGCTCGGTGTCTTACCACATAACGAGAATATTTCTTTATAACGATCTTTGATATCGTCCATCTCTTCGGATGTTATCCGAGAGTTATGCAACGGTGCACACCAGTTTGGACGTCTTTGGAAAACGGTAAGAGATCCAACCTTATCGGCAATTTCTGAAATTAATTGAACACCTGTTGCGCCAGTTCCAATTACCGCAACATTCTTGCCAGAAAAATCTACAGGTTCACGTGGCGCATTAAATGTGTGGAAAGAAAGTGATTTAAAATTTTCGACACCTTTGTACCTTGGTAAAGTAGGAGAAGAGAGTAAACCAATGGCGGTTAGTAAAAATCTCGTAGTAAAGGTCTCACCGTTGTCGGTCGTTAATTCCCATCCAGATATGTTAGGTTTCCAAATCGCAGATACAAGGCGGCGTTCAAATACCATGTGTTGCCTTAGATTAAATTTATCAACTACGAATTGTAGATATCTTTCAGTTTCTTCGCGTGGAGAAAAATGTTCAGTCCAGTCCCACTCTTTTAATACGTCTTCAGAAAAGGAGTACCCGTAAGTTTCACTTTCAGAGTCAAACCGACATCCAGGATACCTATTCCAATACCAGGTTCCACCAACATCTGACCCTTGTTCAAGAACAAGAAAACGTTTGCCCATTTTCTGCAGTTTATAGGCTTGATAAATACCGCAAACGCCGGCACCTATAACAATAGCGTCATAATCTAGATTATTCATAAAATATCACCTGTTTTGATGGGCATTGCCAAAGAAAAATCTTTATCCAGTTATAGAGAATTAATTGTACTTAGTTCGTATTTCAAGTAGTTTAACAGCCTAGTATTTTGTCGCAAGGCAAAAGTTAGTTGACGTAAGACAAAAAAACCATATTTTCCGAATGACTATTTAGTTTTAATCCCCTATAGTATCTGGAGGGATTACTACGGAATATCAATGTTTGGGGTCAATACCCAATAATAATGAACTCGTCATTGTGGTGAGGAAGGGAGAAATAGTTATGCTCAATGTTAGTGCAGCCTTACGGCGTGCGATGGAATGCAATCAAACCCGTACAGCAATAATTGCTGGAGATATTGAGCTTACATATGAGGAAGCGTGGAAACGTGGTTGTCAGTTAGCAAATGCATTTCTTGAAATGGGACTTCAGCCAGGTGACAAAGTAGCGGTTCTTGAAGATAACTGTCTTGAAGCGTCAGATTTTTTTCTTGCCACAGCAATTGGTAATTTTGTACGTGTTCCTTTATACCGTCGTAATTCTGCATTAGCCCATTCCCATATGATCGGACATACAGATTGTAGGGCAGTTGTAGTGTCAGAAGAGTACGCCCATGAGGTCATCTCTTTTAAGGATGAACTGGAGTGTCTAAAGCACGTAATTGTACGCACAGGTAATTACGAAGAATGGCTTGCAAAACAATCTGATATTGAACCGGATTTAGAGATAGATATCAATGAACCACATCTAATTCGCCATTCAGGTGGAACAACTGGTCGCTCTAAAGGTATGCAGTTTTCCCACAAACAGTGGATGCGCACCTGTCGTGATTGGTCATTTTTTCTCCCAAGAATGGAGGCGGGTGATTATGGTATTCATGTAGGGCCAATTTCACATGGTTCTGGATATCTGTTCATGCCAATTTGGCTTGCTGGAGGTTGCAACGTTTTAGTACAGAAATTTGAACCTGAAATCTATGCAGATTTGCTT
>CAWVTC010000117.1:0-5269 GCA_963933025.1 uncultured Dehalococcoidia bacterium
TATAAGGTGCACCTGGAGCTGAGAAAGTTTCCCCAGCGACAGAAAGTGGACGGAACCAATCTCTCGCTAATAATTGTTCACTCTTTAAAACGTCTGCCATATCATTCAGTGGTGTAACAGCAATTCGGAATTCCTGTGCCGCCTGATAGATTACTTGCTTTGTCCGACCTTTTGCCCACTCAGTAAAAGCTTCTATTACTTCTGAATAGCGTTCTTGCCACACCTGTGGTTGCTGCCAAGTTTCATCTTCTAAAAGATCAAACCGTTCAATCAACGCAAAGAGATTAGGATATGGAACCAGATGAAACAGAAAAACATAACCATCCAGACAGGGAATAAAAGTAGATCCTTCTCTCTCCTGTACCTTCCCTTGATGAGTCCACATAGTTGTCAACCAAGCATGATCACTAAGAATAGCCTCCTGATGGGAAAGTTCCACAAGCTGCCCTTCCCCCGTAGCGCGCGCATTATAAAAACCTGCTAAAGCAGCGAGGGCAGCATGTTGAGCAGCATGAAATTCAACTTGATAACCAGGAAGTGCAATTGGTTCCCGTTCAGGATCTCCAGAAAAAAAATGGTACCCACCTGTTGCATATTCAGTTAAAGGAGAAGCCTGCCAATCTTTTCGGGAACCACTGCGACCATATGGAGTAACCGAAATAACAACAGCTAAAGAATTAATGCTTCTAATTTTTTCCTCTAGAAAATCCGCCCGAGAACCACGCTCACTGTGGAAAACAATATCAGCATGCCTATACAATTCCTCAATTCTACTGTCAGCTTGGTCTGATAATGGTAGAACTACACTATGCTTACCAGCATTTAGCCATGCATAAAAAGCACTCTCTTGTCCATTCGTAGAATCAATCAATGGGCGTTCCTGCCGAAGAGGATCACCTCTAGAAGATTCAACCTTGAAAGTAGTTGCGCCCAATTCAGTAAGCAAACGGGCCGCATATGAACCAGCAACCCCAGTGGAAAGCTCGACTACTACAACATCACGAAGTGCAGATACAGACATTCCTGTAATGTATACCTAGGGTATCAAACAATGCTACTTTCTCTTAAATTTCAAATTGGAAGCTTAAATAAATCAAAGAAACCTATGTACAAGAAATTGTATATTTCAATACATAATCTTTTTTAGGAGCGTTATGGAGATCTACGATTTTCGAGCACGAAGTTTTAAGTGGAGACTTTACGGTGGTCACAATTCTATAGAAAAATATTTACTCTCAGAAATTGAACGTAACCATGCCAACAATGTATTCATCATTACCTCAAGATCAATATCTTTAAGAACTAAGTTGATTCAGCGTATCCAAGAAACGCTCGGAGAAAAATATGCAGGTGCTTATACAGCAATTCAAAAGGATTCCTCTTACTCTTCAGTCCTAGAAGCTACACAAGCAGCGCGACAAGCTAATGCAGACTTACTCATCGCCATAGGTGGCGGCAGTGTGATAGTTGCTGCTCGCGCAGTAAACATATTTCTCTGTGAAGATAGCAACCCCTTACAATTAATGACCCAATATCCAAGTGACAAACCAGCATATAGTCCCAGACTTTTAAAACAAAAATTACCTACAATCAATATTCCAACTACTCCAACAAGTGCAATGAATCGGGCTGGCACAGGCCTGAAAAACGATGAGCTTGAACAACGCATGGAATATTTTGATCCTAAAACTCGGCCGATTGCCCTTTTTTTTGATGAGGAAGCGGTACTTTCGGCCCCACTAGAACTTCTCCGGTCAACTGCTACAACAACTTTTTCAGGGGCATTAGCAAGCCTAGCTACCACTTCACCAAACCCTCTTGTAGAGGGAGATCGTCTTCAAGCTTTCTCTCTTGCCAATCAGGCATACTCAAAAATTGCTGATGGACATGAAGGCAGCACTGTACGATATGACCTTTGTACGGCTGCATTCCTTAGTAATCGTGCAGCTGATGATGGCCCTCCAAGTGGACAATATGGGCCAAGAGATCCTTCCGCCGAAAATATAAATCCGTTTATTGGAAACTATTCAATTTCGACTGTTCTCCACTTATTCCCTGGAGTCGGCCAAGGTGAAGCTACATCTGTTTTAACTGCAACCGTAGCTAGAAAAGATGCAAACAAATCTTCGCAAGGTTCCGAAAAAATTGCCCGACTACTAGGTGTCTGGGAGGACGGAATGACTTATCAAAATGCTACATTAAAGTGTGCTGATGCAATTGAATCTCTTTATATAAAAGCTGGCATGCCAACCCGGATACGCGATCTGCCAAACATACAACACAAGGACTTCCAACAAATAGCTCAACAAACTTTGCATAATTTTAACTACAATCGTGGAACTCGATCGAATGCAGAGCAATTGCACAATTCACTAGAATTGTTAAATTTAGCTTGGTAACACTGCTACTCAGGTACGTTAGTTGCTAAGTCCACATGTTGATCTTCAGGCGTCTCACGGAATGTAGCAATACTGCTAACTTGATCGTTTTCTCCTACATCCTTCATCACAATTACTCCTTGGGTATTACGTCCTGTTTGTCGAATTCCCTCCACCATTACACGGATGACCATCCCTTCATCAGTAGCCACAATCAATTCCTCATCAGGCTTCACCACACGACATGCAGCCACAATTCCAGTTCTCTCTGTAATATGTAAAGTTCTTACCCCTTTACCTCCACGCCGATGCCGTGGGTATTCACTTGCTATGGTTCGCTTACCCAAACCTCTCTGCGTAATAATAAGAATTTCCTGATTATCGCTAACAGCTTCTCCTGTAACAACTGCAGCATCAGTTGCAAGGGTAATTCCTCGAACACCACCACTTGTTCGGCTTGCCGAACGAAGATTATCAATCGAACAGCGCACAGCATACCCATTAGTAGTGACTATTAAAACATCGCCATCACCAGTAGCAAAACGAGCCGACACAAGTTCATCCCCCTTGTCCAAACGCATTGCAATCTTGCCATTTCGTCTAACTTCAGCATATTCCCTCAAGGGGGTCTTTTTGATCTGTCCATTACGAGTAAACAACACCATGAAATCATCATCATATGAAGCACAATTCAAAATTGTGGTAACCCGCTCACCCGCCGTCATTTCAATGAGATTCGTAATGAACGAGCCACGTGATTGCTTACGAGAATCAGGAACATCAAAAGCACGCAAATGATAAACCTTTCCTTGATCAGTAAGAAATAAAATATTGTCATGTGAATCACAAACGTTTAGCAATAGAACAGCATCCTCATCTCTAACGGTTGCGCCACGCGCGCCTTTTCCACCACGCCTCTGTACACGATATTCACTTAATGGTGTTCGTTTAATATAATTTCTTCTCGAAAGAGTTATCACAGAATCCTCATGCGGAACAAGGTCTTCCTCGCTAAAGGTTTCTGCCGCTGCCTCCAAAATTTCAGTTCGCCTATCATCACCATAATCCTCATCAAGCTCATCCAAATCATCACGAATCAAAAAGTCTATTTTTTTTCGGTCTTCAAGTAACCCCTCTAGATAAGCAATATTTTCAACCAATTCACGATGTTCTTCCTGTAAATTCTGTCGCTCTAATGCAGCCAATCTCCTCAATTGCATATCAAGAATTGCACGGGCTTGTAATTCAGAGAACTCAAAAGGTTGTTCTTGCAAAGTAGCTAGCGCAGCATTTGCAGAATCAGATCCTCGAATTGTAGCAATAACTTGATCGAGTAGATCTATAGCAAGTAATAATCCTTGCACAATATGCTCACGATCTTTTGCTTGATCTAACTGAAATTGTGTACGGCGTTTTATAACAACTCTTCGATGATCAAGGAAATGCTCTAATGCCGTTTTAAGCCCTACACGCCGTGGTGCACCATCAACAAGCACCATCATATTGATAGGGAAAGTAGATCGTAACCTAGTATGTTTGTAGAGAAGGTTTCGAATTTGCGCTATCGACCCCTCCCTTTTCAGATCAAGCACCATGCGCATTCCATTACGATCACTTTCATCACGAATATCAGCGATTCCTTCAATCTTCTTTGAACGCACCAGATCGGCGATTTTTTCAATTAAAACCGACTTATTCACTTGATAAGGTAGTTCCGAAATAATTAACTGCACTTGTCCTTTTGAAGACTCTTCAATCGTTGTCCTAGCTTGCAGAGTAACTTTCCCTCTCCCATCTCTATAAGCATCTTTTACCTGCTCACGATCTTTTCCAACAAGAGCAAACGCAGCAGTTGGAAAATCCGGACCTTTAACAACTTCCAAAATCTCATCTAGCGAAGTTTTTGGATTTTCAATAAGCATCTTCAATGCCTGAACAAGTTCTCCTAAATTATGTGGTGGAATGCTAGTAGCCATACCAACAGCGATTCCGGATGAACCATTCAATAATAAATTTGGTAGCCTGGAAGGTAGAATCTCAGGCGCTTGATAACGACCATCATAATTCGGTTCAAAATCGACAGTATTTTGGTCTATATCAGCAACCAACTCTTCCGCTATAGCGGCCATACGAGCTTCGGTATAGCGCATCGCTGCAGGAGGATCACCGTCAACACTACCGAAATTCCCTTGCCCATCTACAAGCGGATACCGAAGCGAAAAGTCTTGTGCAAGGCGAACCATAGCCTCGTATACAGAAGAATCTCCATGTGGGTGATAACGACCCATTACGTCACCGACAATTCCAGCTGATTTCCTATACCCAGAACCCGGACGTGCACCACCTTCAAACATGCCCCAAACAATACGGCGCTGCACAGGCTTTAAGCCATCACGAACATCCGGCAAAGCACGAGAAACTATGACACTCATTGCATAATCGAGGTAACTCGAGCGCATTTCACTTTCTAAATTGAGGCTTTTTATATTAGAAGAAGGCTCTATAGTCATTGATGCTCCGGGGAAAGGAAATGCTCACTCTATTGTACCATTTCAGTGGTTAGTTTTTTTAAAATTATAGAAAAATAACACAACTTTTTAAAAGGTACTTTCCTCAGTCAACAGCAAAGCGTACGATCTATTTATGGAGATGATTGTGAGTAAGCAAAAAGCTGCACTAACTACGCAAATAAAAGGAATTCCACGCCTTCGAGGAACTGGGCCAAACCCTTTTGAATATGACCGTTGGGATGCCAGAACAAGAGAAATATTGATATCTATATTTGGAGAAGAATCTGCAGAATCTAAAGCTTACGAGGAAAGCATCTCAGTATCCGGTCGCTTGACTGGTGTTCGAGGTAGCAGAGGTAATATGACGTTAAATATCCATGG
>CAWVTC010000118.1:0-5234 GCA_963933025.1 uncultured Dehalococcoidia bacterium
CTCGTCCCATAGAATTTGAAGAGCGTGGCAACGATATATTGTTGCACTCAGAGAATTTTAATCTGACCAGAGTCATTCATATGAATGTGGATGAAGTGAGTAACGACATAGACTCAACTCCATTGGGATATTCTCGAGGCCAATGGAATGGAAATACCTTAATTGTTACTACTACACATATTAGTTGGCCATTATTTGAGTTGCCCCCCTTGTATGGTATTCCTCAAAGCGAGGAAATGGAGATTATCGAACGATTTACTCTTATCGATAATGAGCTAGTGTATGACTTTTGGGCAAATGATCCTTTAAATTTCACACAACCTATAGAAGAGCAGAATTACTTTGTTTGGCGGTGGGATCCACAAGTTGAAATTAGAACTCATGAGTGCGAGATTCATTCAAGACCAGGATCCGAATCTTCTTATGATGGGGATTTACGGTGAGATTGTTTAATTTTCGATTGACCTTGAGATTGTTGAGTGCAATCACGTCTCTTTTATTGCACGTTACGAAAGAGCGGATGAAGAGATTTGGTCATACCAGGTGATGGTCGAGGATTCAACAACATTTATTGAACCTTTTACGATTGTTCAGGAATCGACTAAATCAGTGAACAAGCAACTCAAGTGTATGAGGGAGGATGTCATGTGGCGTCCATATGACGATATTAGGAGATAATAAAATGAAGCTTGGAACCACTGCAGTAGGTTTTGTGTTTCTTTGTTTGGCCGGAGGGGCGTTGGGGCAGGAAGATAGTCCACTGAACTCCATAGATATTAGAGTCAGCGAGGAGATGGTTGCTGCTGCCTCAAAAATTCTGAAGAGCACGAGCACAGGAACACCCCAGCAAGGCGATGATTTTTTTAATGCGTTTCTTGGAACAGATGGCGTCACTAATAATGTGGAAAGTGTAGTTGGGTATTCTCGTGAAAATCTTATTTCATTGCCTCTTATGGACGAAGCTAGGTTGGATTGGAGCTACTGGCCAAGGCCAAGAGTTGGACTGACCTTAGGAGAAATGACGGCCGCTCAGCGTACCATGGTCCATGATTTATTGAATACGTTATTGACTTCCGTGGGCTACTTGAAAGTGGTTCATGTGATGCAATTGGAAGAGGTTCTAAATGTGCAAGAAACTCTTGGATTACCCCGAGGCAACGAGCAATACTGGTTAACATTTTTTGGGACACCATCTTTGGATCAGTACTGGGGCTGGCGTTTTGAGGGGCATCATATTTCACTGAATATTTGGGTTTCCCCAGACGGGGGTATACGCGTCACACCTACATTTTTTGGTGCTGATCCAGCTGAAATACGCGGAGGAGCTTTAGCTGGTTTTCGACCTCATGCAGCTGTAGAAAACCTGGGAAGAGACCTAGTATTATCGCTAAGTTCTGAGGATCGTGAGGTTGCAGTTCTTTCAGATCGCGCACCAGTGGAGCTTCTTGCTACTCCAATCTTTAAACTCAGAGATGATTGGGAAGCTTGGCGGCAGACGCTGCAGCCAGAGGGCATTGCGGTGCTAAACCTTGATGCTTCTCAGCGACATATTGTGCAGAGAATTCTTGACGAGGTGGTTACAACCTACCGCCCTGAGATTTCTTCTGCTTATCTGAAAACGATTGAGATTGATAAACTGAGTTTTGCATGGATGGGAAGTATGGAAAGAGGTGGCCCACACTATTATCGGCTACAAGACGCGGATTTCATTTTTGAATACGATAACGTTCAGAGTGGAGCTAATCATGTTCATACTGTGTGGCGTAGTAAGTTAGGGGATTTTGGAGAAGACTTGCTTCCAGAGCATTATCAGATATCTCATCGATAGAAAATTTGGTTGTGATTATTATGCAGTTGGGTTTTATTGAATAAGAGCACGAAGTTCCTTCGATTGAAGGGAAAAACCATAATAGTTTTAGAGATGGTGGATCGTATGAGTTTTTTTTTACGAAGTATGCGTAGATCTTGTGCAATATTTTTAGTTGCATTTTGTATGGTTCATGCTAGTGAAGCTGCAATAGTTCGCATTGAAATTACAAGTGTGGAATCACCTGCGTTTGACGGGCGAAGTTTTGGTTCTGTAGGGCAGTATGAAAAATTGCATGGACGAGCCTATGGCGAAGTAGATCCAGCTAATACTCATAACAACATAATTACTGATGTAGATCTTGCTTCAGTAAATTCTAACGGCAACGTTGAGTACTCGATGGATATATTCATATTGAAGCCCATCGATATGAACCGCAGTAATCATAAGCTTTTTCTGGACATGAATAATCGTGGTGAGATGCGTGTTGGTAGGTTGAATGATGTTGCAGTTAGCAATGATCCTAGTAGCGCATCCGATGGTGGAAACGGCTTTGTTATGAATCAGGGCTATACGATAGTAGGGAATGGATGGGATTTTGGGGCTGTAAGGGAAAGCATGGGATTAACAATTTCTGTTCCAGTTGCAAAAAATCATGATGGTTCAAGTATTACTGGACCATCTTACGAATACATTACTTTTAATAATCCAGAAACTGCTACGTACACTTTAACCTACCCAGCGAAAAGTTTAGATAAAGAAAAGGCTACACTTACCGTGCGTGAACGTCTCGAGGACGAGCCTACAATTATTCCCTTAGCAGGATGGGATTTTGTCAATGAAAAAACAATTCGTTTGATTCCTGTTGGCACAACATTTAATCAGGCGCATATATATGAATTTTCTTATAATGCAAAGGACCCCGTTGTTGCAGGATTAGGGCTTGCCGCGACCCGTGATTTTGTATCTTTCCTTCGGTATTCTTCTGAGAGTAATGGTGACGTTCTTAATCCATTGGCTGGTGAAATTCAACAAACTTACAGCTTTTCAATTTCACAGCCATCTCGTGCTTTGCATGATTTTCAAACATTTGGGTTTAACTCTGATGAGCAGGGTAGACGGGTTATCGACGGCATGCTCAAGTGGACTGGAGCAGGCACTGGTGACCAAGCCAACTATCGTTTTTCCCAGACTGGGAGAACTGAAAGAAATCGGCAGAATCATCGTTATCCAGAAGGTGTGTTCCCATTTGCACATCAAGTTTTGAAGGATCACCTTAGCGGGAAGGTGGCTGGGCGTAAGACTTCATGCTCAGAAAGCGATACTTGTGCAAAAATTTTTGAAGCAAATTCATCTAATGAATATTGGGTTAAAACAGGATCGCTTTTACATAGCGATACTCGTGGAGAAGATTTAGAGGACCCAGAGGATGTTCGATTTTTTTTGATTTCAGGAGCGTCACATAGTGTTGGAAATATAGCGAGCCGTGGAATCTGCCAACAAACTTTAAACCCTACGAGTCCCTATCCAGCTCTTCGTGCTCTGTTGGTGGCATTAGATAAATGGGTGACGGAAGGGGTTGAGCCGCCGTCGAGTCGGGTTCCTAGACAGAAAGATAATACTGCAATAATGGCGATTACAACGCCAGGAAACCATACAGGTACAGTCCCTCAGGAGATATTAGGTTGGCCAAATATCCCGGGCGTGAACTACACCGGTCTTATTACAACTCGATACCAGTTAGATTTTGGACCGCTGTTTGATACACAAAACATAATCTCAAACTATCCTCCCTCTTTTGATGATAGGCCTGCCTATAGCATATTTGTTTCACGTGTGGATGAAGATGGCAATGAGTTAGCAGGAATTCGGTTGCCTCCTGTGGAAGCGCCAGTAGCAACTACTACAGGTTGGGGGCTTCGCCGTGATGGTTTCGGTTTAAATGATGGATGTGAAGGGGCTGGTCAATACATTCCATTTTCTGTGACAAGAGCTGAAAGACTACTAGTTGGCGATCCTCGTCTTTCCTTAGAAGAACGTTATAGGACGCATGATAGGTATGTTGAAGAGGTAGCGAATGCGGCTCAAGAGCTCATGCGTCAGAGGTTCCTACTGGAACCTGACGTCTATAGATACATTGATCAGGCTGAGAGCAGCGATATTCTCCAGTAAGATTTATATCGGCCTGTCGCCCTTAATTGTTATTCGCCTGCCTTTGCGTTCTTCTGGCCAATAATCCCATATTGCTCTATGCATAGCGCAACGGTTATCCCAGAATGCAACATCGTTCATCTCCCAGCGGTACCGAATTTGAAAGTCTATTTTTTCGCAATGATCAAATAAATAATCCAACATTGCCCGACTTTCTGTTTCGCTGAGTTCGTTGATGCGTGTTGTGAATGTACGGTTAACATAAATAGCTTTTTTTCCGGTTTCTGGGTGAGTTCTTATTACAGGATGGACAGTATGCGGGTAGGTTCTTCCATCATCATCTACGCCACGATCAGAATATCGCCCCCGATAGACATGCTCGGATTCATGTAATGCTGTCAAATTCAGTAAGGTTTGCTTGAAAGGCTCAGACAATGCTTCATAAGCAGCATAAGTATTAGCAAATAAAGTATCACCACCCGATGAGGGTAAGATATGTAATTGCAGCATTGTTCCGAGTGGCGGTTCTACATCACACGAGACGTCAGAGTGCCAGAATTCTCCATTAGCAATCTTGGAGTTTTTTTGCACATGGATTTCAAAAATTTCTGGTTGACCTGGCATTTTTGGTGCCGCTGGGTGGGCATGCAACTCACCAAACATCTTGCCAATATTGACCTGTGTATCTGAGGGTATTTCGGTTTGGTTTTTAAAAAAAAGAACCTGAAACTGAAGTAGTGCGTTTCGAATTTCTTCATATGTTTCAACGTCAATGCCATCGGCTAAATTAACCCCCCTGATTTCGGCGCCGAGCGCTGGAGAAAAAGGTTTAATTTTCAATTGCTGAATACGCATAATGGTAGATGATCCTCTAATTTTGTATAAATTACATGTTTTTTAACGGTTCTAGAGTCATCTTCAAGGTAAGATTAGGGGGTATTATGCCTTGCATAGAGTGGTCAGTTTTTTATCAATCGATTTATCCTTTGCTACTGGGTTTTTACTCGAGGCCATGGATTTTGGAGGTCTAATGAAACGATTTTTTCTTTTGAATATCCTCTATATGGTTGCCATTTCTCCGGCAATTGCCCAGACAAATTCAATAGACGAATCTGAGGTTCAATGGTCTTTGGCTGCTGTTGGTGATGTCATTATGAATCGTCGGGTATTACCCTACGATCAACCAAGTGATCCAGCATTTCATGATGTGGCTAATCTTATTCGTAGTGCGGATGCGGCATTTATGAATTTGGAACAATCAGTATTTCGTCTTTCT
>CAWVTC010000119.1:0-5217 GCA_963933025.1 uncultured Dehalococcoidia bacterium
TGTAAAAGGCCCATTTAAACCGGAACAGTATCGATATTAATAAGAGGAGATTTTGACAAAGGCTCCACTTTACCCTAATATGCTAAATTTTAAATTTACGTCTTTGGGCTAGAAAATAAAACATTGGAGGAGAAAAAGATGGCAGAGTGTCCTGTTTGTGGAACTGGAATTACCTTGGAGGCTGATGCTGAAGTAGGGGAAATCATTGCCTGTGATGACTGCGGCTCTGAACTCGAAGTAACCGGTAAAAACAGTCTTCAAGAAGCCCCCCAGGAAGAAGAAGACTGGGGCGAGTAGATATCTGAACCGCTTAGAGTAATGGAGTACAATATGAAAGTGGGTTTTTTACATTCGATCATTCGAAAAGAGGAAAAGCTCCTGTTAGAAGAATTCAGGAGCAGGAACGGCGTGGAATTGGTTAAAATCGATGATCGACAGCAAGTCTTTGATCTCCATAAAAACGCTTTTGATATTGATGTGATCATTGAACGCTGTGTCAATCATTCCCGGGCGCTGCACTCAATGAAAATCTTCAGTGACCATGGTATCCCGACCGTTAACACTCTCGAGGTGGCAGAAATTTGTGGTAGCAAATTTCTTACGACTCAGGCGCTGATTAAAGCAGGCGTGACGACACCTCGCTGCTTTCTTGCATTTACTCCCGAATCTGCCCTTGAGGCGATGGATCAACTTGGATATCCCTGTGTGATTAAGCCCACCACCGGATCTTGGGGACGACTGATTTCCAAGGTGAATGACCGGGATGCCGCCGAAGCCATTCTGGAGCACAAACAAATCCTAGGCAGCTACCACCATTCTATTTTCTATATTCAGGAATATGTGGAGAAAAAAGGCAAGGACATCCGCAGCTTTGTTGTGGGTAATGAATGCATTGCAGCCATCTATCGCCATTCCGATCACTGGATAACGAACACCGCACGAGGGGCCACGACCACAAACTGCCCTCTTAACCAGGAACTCTACGACATCTCCGTGCAGGCTGCCAAGGCCTGTGGGGGAGGTATCTCAGCGGTTGATGTTTTTGAAACAGAGCAGGGATACTCCATCAATGAGGTCAACTACACCATGGAGTTTCGAAACAGCATTGATGTCACTGGAGTCAACATTCCAGGTAAAATTGTGGATTATGTACTGGAGGCAGGACGAAAATGAAAGTAAGTATCGTCGGCGCGTCCGGCTATGGTGGGGGCGAGTTACTCCGCTTGCTGTTGCAGCATCCGCAAGTGGAAGTTCATCAGTGCACTTCAGAAAGGTTTGTTGGTAAGCCCGTTACGCGATTGCATCCCAATCTTCGAAAACGGACTTCCCTCAAGTTTTGCAGCATTCAAGAGTTGGAAAAAACGGATCTTCTGTTTACAGCATTGCCCCACACTCACTTGATGCAAAAATTTGAAGCATTCAGCTCGCTTGCCAATCGGATCATTGATCTTTCGGCTGATTTCAGGCTGAAAGACCCTGAAGCCTACGTCAAATGGTATGGCCTGGAGCACACTAGGCCGGAGGTGCTTCACGAATTTATTTATGGCAACGTGGAGCTGCATCGTCATGAGATGAAATCAGCCAAGTATATTAGCGGTGCTGGGTGCAATGCGACAGCAACCATTTTGCCACTATACCCACTTTTCAAGCAGGGGGTATTGGACACTTCGATGCCTGTGGTGGCCGAGGCCAAATGCGGTTCCTCAGAGGCTGGCAATAGCGCCAGCGAGGCTTCTCACCATCCGGAAAGAAGCGGCTCTGTGCGTTCCTACCGGCCAACAGGCCATCGGCATATTGCCGAAATGGAGCAGGAATTGGGCAGTACCATCCATTTTTCAGCCACGTCCATCGAAATGGTCCGAGGGATTCTGGTAACAGCCCATCTTTTTGTCAATGAAGGCACAACCGAAAAAGACATCTGGAAAATATACCACCAGTTTTACGGCCAAGAACCTTTCATTAGAATCGTAAAAGAAAAACAGGGCATTTATCGATACCCGGAGCCCAAAATTCTGGCCGGCTCCAATTACTGTGACATTGGCTTCGAATTATCCGATACACGCCTAGTGGTGATTTCCGCCATCGACAATCTCATGAAAGGCGCTGCTGGCCAAGCCGTCCACGCTATGAACGTTATGTGTGGTTTCGAAGAAACCGAAGGGTTGGATTTCGCAGGTTTACACCCAGTATAAAGAATAACGCCTTATGTGCCGCTTACTTACCATAAAATCAGAAACCCCTTTCGCCATCACACCCCATCTGAGGAAATTTGGCGAACTTGCCAAAAACAGCAAAGAATACCAAGGACATGGATGGGGGTGTGCCTATTTGGATGAATCCGCCAACTGGAAGTTCTACAAAAACATTAACCCCATCTGGCAGAACGATTTCAACCAATTGGGCAAAACCAAATTGCTGGTGGTCCATGCCCGCAGCGCCTTCGAAGATAAAGACATTGTTATCGAGAACAACATGCCTTTTTTTGATGGCCAGACCGTCTATATCTTCAACGGTGAGTTGCGTGGGGTCAAAATCCGGGAAGAGGGCCGCATCGGGGCCGAGAAGATTTTTAACTACATCCGACGTTTTGATCAGGGTGACACTCAGAAAGCCTTGATCAAAGCGGTGGACATTATCCGCAAAAGAACACGCTTTATCAGGGGGATGAATATTATCATGGTCAATGAACAGGGAATTTTTGTCTCCAGTTATTTTACTGAGGATGAAGATTATTTCACTATGCGCTACAGAGAAGATAGGGAATTGGTGATATGCTCAGTCCCCTACTCAACCGAAAAAAACTGGCAGAAAATGGCCAATGATTCAGTAAAGGTGTGGTAAATGATCATTGTTAAAATCGGTGGCGGCAGTACAATCAATATAGCAGGCGTTATTAAAGATCTGGCTGGACTTGATAGGCCATATATCATTGTACACGGGGCCAATGCGCTACGGGATAAATTGGCAGATGATTTGGGACAGCCAAAGGAGATCCTCACCTCGGTGAAAGGATACATCAGTGTTTTTTCCGATGAGAAACTGGTGGATGTCATGCTAATGGCCTACGCTGGATTGCGCAATAAACGAATCGTTGAGTTGTGTCAGCAACACGGGATCAATGCCGTAGGACTTTGCGGACTGGATGGCAAAATAATTCAAGGTAAGCGCAATAAAGGCATTCGAGTTTACCAGGGCAAAAAATTGAAGATCGTCAGGGATTTTTCCGGCAAACCTCAGACAATCAATACGCCGCTTCTGCAATTGCTGCTTGATAATGGCTATGTCCCAGTGTTGACGGTTCCGATTATTGATGAGTTCAATACGGCGATTAACACCGAAAACGATGATGTGGTCAGAGTGTTGCAGCAAGCACTTCAGGCAGAGACAGTGATCAATCTGATTGAGGCTGCAGGATTTTTGGAAGATCCCAGTGATGCTAGCTCACTCATAAAAAATATCCCTGCCTCGGAACTTGAATTCCGAGAACAGCAGGTAGAAGGCCGAATGAAGCGTAAAATGCTAGCTTTCCGAAAGCTCTTTGCACAGGGAGCTTCAAAGGTAATCATCAGTGACGGACGGGGCGAGCACCCTGTCAATGACGCGCTGGCTGGAAAAGGGACGGTGATTGAATGAACACAAAAGAACTGGAACAAAAATACGAACTGGCGATATACCCGCGCCGAGATATCGTTTTGGTTGGTGGCAAAGGTGCTCTATTGTTTGATGATCAGGGCAATGAATACATTGATTGTGCTTCAAATGTGGGGGTCTCAAATATCGGCCATGGTGATAAAACAGTGGCAAAAGCCGTGTATGAGCAATATCTTACTTTGGGCAGCTGCTACAGTATGTTCTATAACCCTGTGCGCGCTCGTCTGTCCAAAAAGCTGGTTGACCTAGCACCGGATAATCTGAATCGTGTATTCTTCTGCAATTCCGGCGCAGAGGCCAATGAAGGGGCAATTAAATTCGCCCGAGCCAGTACCGGAAAGCACGAAATCATCGCTTGTATGCGTGGTTTTCATGGCAAAACCATGGGAGCTCTGGCTGCCACCTGGGGATCAGAATACCAAAAGCCTTTTGCTCCCATGCTGCCGGGTTTCCAGCATGTGCCCTACAACAAATTTGATAAACTGGAGGCTGCCGTCGGTGAGCAGACCGCAGCCGTATTACTGGAACCGGTTCAGGGAGAAGGAGGCGTGCGAGCTGGTGACAAGGACTATTTTCAAAAGGTTCGCGAACTCTGTAACGATCGGAATATTCTGTTGATCATGGATGAAGTGCAAACTGGTTTCGGCCGTACAGGGACGATGTTTGCCTGCGAGCAATTGGAAACCCCCGATTTGTTGTGCCTTGCCAAATCCATGGCCGGTGGCCTTCCGATGGGGGCTGTGTTGTGCAACGATAAGATCAGCGTGCCGGTTAAAAGCCATACATCCACTTTCGGTGGGAACCCCACTACTTGCTCGGCGGCCCTGGCTACGATCCATGTCATTGAAAGTCAAAATCTGGTGCAAAATGCCAAAACCTTGGGAGCTTATTTTCAGGAGGAGTTGCGACGTCTCAAGAGTCAAAAAATCCGAGAAATCCGGGGTCTTGGTCTGATGATCGGCGTTGAGCTAAAGGAAAAAGCTGGGCCCACCGTGCAAAGGCTCATGGAAAAAGGAGTCATTGCGCTTATGGCTGGTGCCATGGTGATCAGATTTTTACCGCCACTGGTAATCTCTAAAGAGGAAATCGATACAGTGGTAAAGGCTTTGAAAGAAGTTTTGGCAGATTATTAAATCACATTAGGCAAAAATTAGATTTATCAAAATAGACAGAATCTGTCTAATCACTTATTTTATATTTTTGTCGACTTCACTGTTGGGTTCAATAAAATCATAAAAATTAAATTTGTCGAAATGAGTAAAAAATCTTGTAATAATGACTGTCTATAACAAGAAATTGAAAGGAAAAAATTGTCAAAAATGTTTGTAGATTTTGAGTTCACTATAATGCATCAGTCCACAACAGCAATTAGTTTTGGGATTGTAACTGAAGAGGGTAAAAATCAGTTTTATGCTGAACTCACTGATTTTGATCAAGAGCAAAGGGATGATTGGCTATAATAAAATATTTTCAATTTACTAACTATGAATGATAAAAAACCTGGATTTTCAAATATAAAAAATGAGAAAAGAGCACCGAAATTTCGGCGCTCTTTTTTTTGTAGAA
>CAWVTC010000120.1:0-5113 GCA_963933025.1 uncultured Dehalococcoidia bacterium
TGATGCCGGATCTAGTCGTATCTCAATCACAATCGATGCCGGTGGTCTTTCAGAAATCCGAATTACGGATAATGGTTGTGGAATTGAATCTGAGCAAATTGAACTCGCATTTCAACGTCATGCTACTAGTAAAATTGTTACGTCTTCTGATTTAAGAACCATTAGCACTCTTGGTTTTCGTGGTGAAGCTCTCCCGGCTATTGCTGCTGCCTCTGAAGTTGAGATTATTTCGTGTCCTGCAGGACAATCAGTTGGTATTTCCGCACATTTTGTTGGGGGAGAGCTTTTGGATATTGCTAAAGTTTCTACCGCGGAGGGAACAACTTTAGTAGTTAAAAATCTTTTTGAACACCTTCCTGCGAGAAAGAAATTTCTCGGATCTGCATCAGGTGAAGGACGACAGATTACTGCGCTTGTATCTCACTATGCACTAGCATATCCAGCAATAGCATTCTCCTTCAAAAATGGTAGTCGAGAGATTCATACTAGTGGCGATGGTGTGTCAAGAAATGCTTTTTCTGCAATCTATGGTGTAGAAAAGGGTGAGAAAATGTTACCGATTTCTTTGCAAGAGGGTGGTTTAAATATTTCTGGTCTTGCTGGTTCACCATCAATGCATCGTGCTAACAGATCTGGGATATCAATTTTTATAAATGGCCGATGGGTACAAAGTCCAAGATTACGTTTTGCTGTTGCAGAGGCTTATCAGTCACAAATGCCGAGAGGTCGATTTCCAATAGTAATGCTTAGTCTTGCGATTCCGAATGAAGAGGTCGATGTAAATGTGCATCCCGCAAAGGCAGAGGTTCGTTTACGATCTGAACAAGAAATTGCTAGGCTGGTTTTCCATGCTCTTCAAGATGCTTTAGCTAATGTTCTTCCAGTTTCCTTTTCAATTGATGATACGGAAAGAGATGAAGTTAATCGTTCACTTCGTCAACGACTAACTTCATCTAAGAGCTCGAATATGATGTTTTCTCAGGATATTGGCGGCAATGTTCCAGCTGTTCAGGGGAAAAGTATTAGTCAACGTGACTTGCTACCGTTGTTGCGGGTTATTGGACAGTTGGCTACAACTTATATTTTGACGGAAGGGCCTGATGGTCTATTTCTACTTGATCAACATGCAGCTCATGAACGAGTTAGGTATGAATCTCTTTTAGCTAGTGCTAAATCACCTGTTTCTCAGTCTCTATTTGACCCAGTTGTTGTTAATTTGAAACCTTTGCATGCGGAGATTTTTGAAGAGCAATCGACTAATCTTAAAATGCTTGGATTCGATATTGAGTCGTTTGGGGGAAATGCTTGTATTGTGCGCGCTGTGCCACCTGAATTGGATTTTGGTGATCCAGCAGCAAGTATTTATGACCTGTTTGAGAAACTATCAAGTGAGCAGCGTTTGGGCGATCCTTTTGATAGGGCTTTAGCTACTGTGGCATGCCACAGTAGCGTCCGTGCTGGGAAAAAGCTCAGTTTTCCTGAGATGGAACGATTAATACTTGATCTTGGTGAAACCTTTTCGCCAAGATCATGCCCCCATGGCCGTCCAACTCTTGTTCAAATTGAGATAGAAAAGATTGAGCGACAATTCCTGAGACGTTGAGGGGTCGCTCGTATGCTGATGATAACTGATGCTTTATATATGACTGCTTGGTATAGGGCTGTTTTGCTATGAGCGATCCTCAAACCTTCCCCTGGGTGAATACATATCTAGAGCATATATCTGTGTCGAGTCAACGATCTCCCTACACACTCAGAAATTACAAAAGTGACATAAATGCTTTTATTTGTTGGTGTGATAGCACTAGTGTTGATCCTCTGTTAATGACACGTGCAATTTTCCGTACCTATCTTGCTTTTCTAAATGAGCGTGATATTGCTCGGGCATCTGTTTCTCGGATCCTTACAACTATTCATGCGTTTTATAGGTTCCTCCATAGTGAAGGTGTTACAGAGCGGGATCTGTTATATGGCATTGTTCCTCCACGGATTCCACGTCGCTTGCCTAAGGTTCTTGAGATTAATCAGATCGAAGATTTGCTTGCCATACCTGATTTAAATACACCTCAAGGATTACGTGATCGTGCAATACTAGAGCTATTGTATAGTGCAGGTATGCGTCTTTCGGAGTTAGTAGCTTTGAATCTTGAAAATCTTGATTTACCTAGTTTTTCTGCTCGAGTATTTGGAAAAGGTAAGAAGGAGCGCGTAGTTCTTTTTGGTTCAAATGCGTGGGACGCGCTTCAAAAGTATTTGCAAGGTGCTCGTCCGCAACTTCTGGATAAACAAAAGGAAATACCGGAAGCACTTTTCCTCAATCGTTTTGGGGGTCGTTTGTCTTCTAGATATATCCAAGGGGCTGTAAAATCTTGTGCTGAAAAGGCAGGCATCCCTTTTGATGTACATCCTCATCTTTTAAGGCATTCTTTTGCAACACATTTGCTCGATGGGGGAGCTGATATACGAACTGTTCAAGAATTGCTTGGTCATAATTCTGCCAATACCACGCAGATCTATACGCATGTTAGTCAAACGCGTCAGGCTAAACAATCTGCTGACTCATGGAGTAATTTTGGAAAGCAGGCAGTTGAGCGTTCACGACGTATTGTACAGGCTTCAGAATGAAGGAAAAAAATCTAACAGTTCTATTAGTTAATGGACCGAATCTTAATTTACTTGGTGAGCGAAGCCCTGAGATTTATGGCACTACTTCTCTTTCTGTAATCGAGTCTAATGTTGCTAAGGAAGCTGAAAAAAGAGGCGTAACGGTAAAATCCTTTCAGAGCAATCATGAGGGGAAACTGATTGATTTCTTACATGAGAATAGAAAACTTGCAATTGGCGTTTTAATTAATCCAGGTGGATTAACTCATACATCTGTTGTATTACGTGACGCAATTGAGTCAATTGGAATACCTGTAATTGAAGTACATCTTTCTGATATCTATACGCGTGAGAATTTTCGAAGACTATCTCTGATTGCAGATGTCTGCATTGATCAGGTGACCGGCCTAGGACCTGAAGGATATATAAAAGCTATCAATTTATTACTAGATAGTGTTGAGGGGTAGTTATCGTTTTGATAGCGTCATAAGAATGTCTGAGAACTTTTCTGAAAGATTAAAGCATCTGAGAGCTTTGCTAAGTAAAAAAGGCGTTGATGGTATTTACATTTCTAGCCCTGTGGAGGATGTTATGCATCGATATTCCTCGAACCGACGTTATTTAACTGGTTTTACAGGTTCTTCTGGAATACTTCTTATAGGAACTGATACTGCTCTGCTGGCAGTAGATAGTCGATATGGGGAGCAGGCGAGTGTGCAAATTTCAGAAAGTGACTTCACGCTTTGTGAAATATCTGGCCCACGAGAGAAATGGTTTCCAGTTTTATTAAATTTAGCGAACCTTGAGGGTAAGCGAATTGCTATCTCTGCTAAAGATGTTGCTGTTAGTGAGTACATTGATGTACAAGACATAATATCGACTCTTGATGATGTAAAAAAACCAACGATTTTACCTATGATCTCCCTTGTTGAAACAGTGCGTTCCCTTAAAGATGCAGAAGAAATTAAAAAAATCAAGCAAGCGATTGTGATAGCAGAAAAGGCATTTATATCTGTCTGCAATTCATTTTCTATTGGTATGACAGAACGTAATTTTGCAGATTCATTACAAAGTGCTGTGAATACTTTTGGTGGTGATGATTTTTCTTTTGAGCCTATTGTTGCATCGGGTCCGAATGCTGCAATGCCACATGCGCCTTTAAGTAATCGTTCTATTGGAGAGGGTGATCCTGTTATTGTTGATTGGGGAGTTTTGAAGGACGGGTATTGTAGTGATCTTACAAGAAGTTTTATCCTAGGTGCCAAAAGTGATTCATCCGAAAAGTTCCAAGAATTATATGAGATTGTCCAGAATGCTCAACATGCTGCGATTACTTCATTGGAAGAAGGTATGACTGGCGCGCAGGTTCATAACTTTGCAGCACAATGCATTGAAAAAGCTGGTTATAGTGAATATTTTACTCATGGCTTAGGCCATGGAGTAGGACTTGATGTCCACGATTACCCGCCATATTTAGGTCCTTCCTCAGAGGATGTTTTGGAAGAAGGAATGGTTTTTACTATAGAGCCAGGGATCTACATAAAGGGATGGGGTGGTGTTCGTATTGAGGATATCGTTCATATTAAAGGTGGTCGTGCTCATGTACTTAGTGATTTACCGTCTAAAATTTCCCCAAATACTGGAGGCTTATAGTGATGATTGCAGCTGGAGATATTCGTAAAGGGACTACAATTGAGCTTGATGGGAAACCATATTCAGTACTGGAGTTTTCTCATATAAAAATGGGTCGGGGCTCCGCACAAGTGCGTATGAAACTTCGTGATATTAGATCTGGAGCCACTATTGAACATACAGTTCAGTCTGGCTCAAAATTTGAAAAAGCTCAGGTTGAACGCCGTGAAATGGAATATCTTTATCCAACTGATGAGCTGTTTTATTTTATGAATACTGAGACATACGATCAGATTCCAGTGAATCGTGAAAAGGTTGGCGAAGCTGTGCGTTTTCTCCGAGAAAATACAAAATGTAATGTTGTTTTGTATGGAGAGGAAGTCATAGCCATTGAACTACCGAATGTAGTTACACTTACTGTAAAGCAAACAGATCCAGGACATAAGGGAGATACTGCTCAGGGGGCACTTAAACCGGCAACACTTGATACAGGTACTGTTGTGAACGTACCACTTTTTATCAATGAGGGTGATGATATTCGTGTGAATACTGATTCTGGTGAATATGTAGAAAGGGCATAAGGGTGGATATGGAACCTTTATCAGTTGATGCTTTAAATTCTTTGATACGACGAATTGTCCGCTCAGAGGAATTGCTTGCCAACATTTGGGTACTGGGTGAGATTACGAATTTCCGCCCCCATAGTTCTGGCCATCGTTTTTTCTCCTTAGCTGATGGAGAAGCTGCTATTCGGAGCGTTATCTGGCGTGGAGATGTAAAGGAAGCATCCTTCGATAACGGAGATCGTGTTCTTGCGCATGGACATGTGGATTTTTATCCAGCACGTGGCGATCTTCAATTTGTTTGTGATTTTGTA
>CAWVTC010000121.1:0-5107 GCA_963933025.1 uncultured Dehalococcoidia bacterium
ATCATCGAAGCAAGTGCAAATGCCGGTCAACTCTCCACTGCAGAATTATTGCTAGCGCGACGGGGCTTAGAATTTGGTGAAATCCAAGCAGACCAAATCATGACTCCAAGAACTGAAATCGTCGCATTAAATACTGCAATGAACCTTGAAGAGGTACATCAAATCGTAGATTTGAATCCACATGCACGATACCCAGTTTATGAAGGAGATCTCGATCATATGATGGGACTTCTTGATACCAAGGATCTTCTTAGCCTAAAAAGTAACAGCTGGCTTTCCCGTATAGGATCACTGGTTGCTATCCCTGAAGCAACGAGTGTTGAGGTAGCGGTAACAGAGCTTCAAACACAAAAAGCACATATGGCCATGTTAATCGATGAACATGGTGGCACGACAGGAATTTTGACTGAAAGTGACGTTCTATGGCGTTTACTTGGCAGATCTAATCAATCTGAAGAAATTGCTAAGCCTCCTATTAGGCCTTTGCAAGGTGGCAATTTCCTTCTCGAAGGAACCCTACTGATAGATGACTTGGAAGATGAACTGCAAATAAAAATCGACACAGAGGGGGAAGAATATGACACGACTGGTGGCTTAGCAATGGCAAGGTTAGGAAGAATCCCAAAAGCCGGCGACCTTTTTGTCGAAAACAATTATGAATTCCGAGTCATGGCAATGGATGGCAAACGGGTCTCACGATTACTCGTAAGCAAAATTAAACAATTTGAACAAGACACTAAGACTTAGACCGCCAAGAAGCATGAGCGACCCCGCGCTGTTGAAGCTCATCGTAAAGCTCCAGCAAGGCCGTATATGTAGGCATCAAGTAAATATCGTCACCTGGCAACGTATCTAAGACAAATTGATCAAGCAACATACTAACTTTTGGAATGGTCGCATGTGGATTAGGCCATCCAGCATAATTAAAACGCAATGCAAGGTCTGCAGCTCGATCCCCTGATGCCCAACAATTTTGGACAGTATCACTCAATCTTTCATAATCAACATCCCAAATCCAAGAAACATCTCTCCCATCTGCAATACGATCGTTCAAGATAATAGCTATTGCAGGAGATTCAACAGAACTTGCAATGAAATGCAAAACCTCATTTGCTCCTGCAGGGTTTTTTGTAAGAAAGATATGCAACTTTCGATCTTTATAATTAATTATTTCCTGGCGACCAAAAGCAGGTTTAACCGAACCAATTCCCACAGCAATAGTTCTAGTTGTCAACCCAAATGTTCTAGCAGCTGAAATAGCGGCAAGTGCATTAGAAACGTTATAGGTACCACTGAAAGGTAATTCAACATCTCCCAAATCCGGAACGTTAAATTGAGCCCTCTCCCCCCCTATATGCACGTTCAATGCAGCTGTATCAGGCTTTGGACGAACTTTGTCACAACTATTACAACGCCACCATCCTAAATGCGAAGAAAATATCAACTGATAAACAAAAGGATTCTCACAATCGCTACACCAACGTGCATCGATCGGAGCATCATGTGAATGTGCAAGGGAACTATCTTCTAGTCCAAACCAATGAACAGGACCCACGTGAGAACTCACCAATTCAGCAATTGAAGGGTCATCAGCATTCAAAATCAAAACTGTATCTGCCGATAGATTATTTATTGTTCGATGCCATAGTGCCATAACATGTTCAAGCTCTCCATAACGATCGAGCTGATCACGAAAAAGGTTCGTAAATACTATTGCTCTAGGTTTTAAAGCATTTGCGGCATGTGGTAAAACAGCTTCATCCACTTCCATCAAGGCAACCATTTTATGTGAATTTCCAAAAACTCGTGTATTGGGTATTGATGCTAACAAAGCAGCACCTATGCCACGCATTAAATTAGAACCTTCGCGATTATAAACCACAGAAATGCCTGACTCTTCGAACATCGCAGCAAGAACTCGTGTAGTTGTTGTTTTCCCGTTAGTGCCTGTTATAAGAATCGCATCCGAAATCAAACGGTTAGCCAATTGGCTAACAAAATCAGGATAAATAAATTCAGCAACAAGTCCAGGTAAAGCTGTTCCACCGCGGCCAAAACATCGACATACGATCGCAGCTAACCTACCTATTAGAACTGCAACTACAAAGCGAAGACTCACAGATAACCCTTATTACCACCAAACTTGAGAATCTACTTCGTCTGATGATTCCCAGGTTTGTGTCCACAAGCCAGAAGAAAGGTACTTCCAGCCACCATCTGCTAACAAACACACAATGTGCTGCTCTCCCTCAAGGCGTTCAGAAGCCTTCAAGGCAGCATGAATAACCGAACCACTGCTAACTCCTGCAAAAACACCCTCCTGGTCAATCAGCCGTTTTGTAGCAGCAAAACTGGTCAAGCTGTCAACGGTTATCTTTCCATCTAAAACTGAGGCATCAAAAATTTCCGGAATAAATCCATCTTCCAATGCCCGCAACCCTTGCACATTGTCACCAGGGTGAGGGGCAACAGCAATAACACGAATATCAGGGTCCTGTTCCTTCAAATATCTACCAGTTCCTGTAAGTGTGCCGCCAGTACCAAGACCCGCAACAAATGCGGTTATTTCAGGTAAATCATGTAGAATTTCCGGTCCAGTACCCTCGTAATGAGCGCGCGGATTCGCTTCGTTCCCATATTGATATGGAAAGTAATAACGCCCTGGTTCAGAAGCAACAATTTCTTTTGCACGCGCTATCGCTCCGTTTGAACCATATTCACCATCTGAATAAATGATCTCTGCGCCCAGCGAACGAAGTAATGTTGAGCGTTCCGGACTAACATTTTCAGGCATAATACAAACAATTTTGTAACCCTTTATTTTGCTAATAAGTGCTAAGCCTATCCCAGTATTACCTGAAGTTGGCTCGAGTATCGTATCGCCTGGCTTAAGAAATCCTCTATTCTCCGCATCCTCTATCATCGCCTTTGCAATACGATCTTTCACTGAACCTGTAGGATTTTGCCCTTCTAGTTTTGCATATATATGCACCCCATCCCGTGGGGCAAAGGATTTTAGTTCGACGATAGGTGTACAGCCTATTAAATCAAGTATTGATCGGAGAATCACCACGCTATATCAGCTCCCTCCGGCAAGAGCTGGGAGAATATCAAGCATATCCCCATCCTTCACAGCAGTACCGACACCATCGATATATCGAATATCTTCGTCATTCAAATAAAGATTTACGAACTGATGTAAATCCCCCTGGTCATCTACTAGTTGGCGTAACAACCTAGGGAACCGTTCATCTAGATGTTCCAGCAACGCACCAATTGTGTTACCGCTTACTTCAACTTCTTTATTACCATCAACATGTTTTTGCAAAACAGCAGTAAAACGTACTGTTACAGTCGGAGAAGATTGCACTTTTATACTCGCCCTCTATTGATCTTCAGGATGTGGAAATGGAGATCCACAAAACTGTTCGTAATCAATTAACTCATGAATGGTAGGACTATCTCCGCAAAGGGGACAATTGGGATCACGTCGAACTTTGACAGTTCTAAATTCAAGCGCAAGTGCATCATACAAAAGTAAACGGTTTACAAGCGGTTCTCCTTGCTCCAAAACAAGCTTTAGTACTTCGGTCGCTTGAATACTTCCAATTGTGGCACACATCGCACCTAAAACACCGGCTTCAGCACAAGATGGAACAAGGCCAGGAGGAGGAGGAGCTGGGTAGAGGCATCGATAACAAGATTTTCCAGGGATATAAGTCGTAACTTGCCCATCAAACATTAAGATCGATCCATCAACTAAGGGTTTTCGAAGAAGATAAGCCGCATCATTTACAAGGTATCGAGTTGCGAAATTGTCAGCCCCATTCACAATAATGTCATAGCCCTCCATCACTTCAAATGCATTGTCCGATGTTAAAGGCGCATCATGAAGACTTACCTCAATATTAGGATTATGCGAAAGCAAGGTTTCACGAGCAGACTCAACTTTGGGACGACCAATATCATTGTTTTGATGAAGAATTTGGCGCTGCAAATTAGAACGATCGACTATATCAAAATCGATAAGCCCTATTTGCCCAATACCTGCTAAGGCCAGATATAAAGCAACTGGAGAACCTAACCCTCCTGCGCCAACTATCAATATCTTTGATTCAATAATCTTTCTCTGCCCAACAGAACCAACCTGGGGCATAATTAAGTGACGACTATAACGTTCAACCATTTCAGGAGTGAGAACCGACTGAGAACCACCGGCAAGCGCTGGTATAAACGCAATTTCATCACCACTTTTAAGTAAAGTAGCCTCACCATCAATGCTATCAATTTCAACTTGGTTAACATAGACGCCAATATGTGATGCAATCTCACCAGAAGTATCACAAACCTGATCCGTAAAACCTGGAAATTGTACCTCTAAGTCAGTAAGAATCTCATCGATATTTGTACCGCTCGAAAGCACACGAACACGATTACCTACTAAATGACGAAAAGGTGTAGGAATATAAATCTCAACTGTCATAAAGCCTCCATTCGAAATAATTTACAATGCATCAAAAATCAACGCTTAAATAACGCTCCCCTGTGTCACAAAGTAATGTTACAACTTGCTTACCTGGACCAATCTTTTGAGCAATTTGATTGGCTGCAAAAACATTCGCGCCTGAAGAAATACCTACAAGCAAACCCTCTTCTCGGGCCAATCGGTTTGTCATATCATACGCATCCTTATCTTCTATACGCAGAATTTCATCATAAATATCCGTATCGAGCACACCTGGCACAAAAGATGCTCCAATACCTTGTATACCGCTTAAGCCTGGCCGACCACCACTAAGGACTGGAGAACGTGCAGGTTCCACTGCAACAATCAGCACATCATTACCTAAAGTTTCACGCAATACTTGACCTACTCCGGTAATTGTTCCACCAGTTCCGACACCAGTAACAAAGGCATCGATATTCCTGTCCATACCATCAAGAATTTCAAGCGCAGTTGTCCGACGATGAATTTCAGGATTTGCAGTATTTTCAAATTGTCTGGGCATAAAAAAAAGTGGGTTATTTTCAGCAATTTGCTCTGCGGCATAGACTGCGCCAGTCATACCCTCGATCGCTGGGCTAAGGTGAAGCTCAACACCAAAAC
>CAWVTC010000122.1:0-5085 GCA_963933025.1 uncultured Dehalococcoidia bacterium
ACTCATGGAAAACTCCTGAGCAAGCCGAACGTGAGTTCTTGGATGAACTCGCTTGTCACCCTTAACTCATTGTCTCTTTTTTCTGGGCAGGGCCAGTCCAAGGAATCAGCTCCGCGATCCTCAGCCAGCAGTTGTCTTCCTCCAATTGGCCGCCAAACGGGAACAATTCCTCAAAAACTGCAACAGTCTGTGTGTTCCTTCCCACACGCATCGACAAAATCTCCAAGCAAAACTGCAAAGTTTTGCAGGGGAGCCTGCGCAAAAGCTTACACTTTGACGGCCTTCAGTGGGATTTGTTTTAAAACTATCATAAATTATATCAGTTGCTTGTGTGAGCACAAGATGTTTTTCAGCAGACTCGAAGTAGAGGTTGGGGAGCAGGAAGATCAGGCTCAACCGGGTGATCGGGGAGGTTCCGAACGGAAGCAGGATCTGCTTCATCCCCCGGATTGTTCAGGTTTCACCCAGACGATGATGTATTCGCCATGAGACATGTAGTTGAACCAGTCGATGGTGCAGACGAGCGTTTGCAAAGGATTCTGAACCTTAATCCGGAAAGAGGCTCGATTGTTGTCACCCTTTGATTGCAGAAGAATGGTATGAAAAGGCATAGCAGGCTCAATGAACTTCAAGCATGAATCGGTAGCACCCTCTATGATCGATTCACTGATCCCTCGCGTAGTACATATCGTGATAAAAACTATTATCAGGATTACCAGCCCGAGCAAGAAAACCCGGATCGGATTGATGAATCCTAAGATTGATCTTACCATCTTCACAATCTGTGATTAATCAGCACTAAAATTCAATTCAAGCTTTACGCCGTTAGGATCCTTCAGAAATAGCTGGCGAACTGATGTAGCAGGTACTTGGTGTTCTTCAATCTCTTCCGGGTCTGATTCCCTGCAGCTTGCTGCGAATCAAAAGGATCACGAGGCATGACATAAAAGTTCTCAGGTACCGCTCAAGGCAAGCCGCCAACGAAGATGATGGATCAGCCCCAGGGCTCACAGCCAAGGAGTTTTTCGCCTAGGCCCGACAGTATGGCGGGAGGGCCAAATCGATATTCTAGTTCATCTCCTGGCATCCCACATAAAGCAGGTCCTGTCCTGTTTTTGAAGGACTCGATGCGGATTTGTAGTAATTCACTTTCATGGGGTTCTGCAGGCGTCATTGAGATGAACTGTGCAATTCTCGGACGTTCGGAGTAATTGCGTCCTGTACCATGGGCCATGCGGCTGTCCCAGATCACAAGGTCACCTGCATGACTCTCTATATCAAGTACATCAAACCCTGAGAGATCTGGTAACCGTGGGTCCCGATTTTTAGGTTGCCGGTACAACCATTCCTCCATCTGCAGGAAGAGTTCCGGTACGATTTGCAAACCTCCCATGCCTGACACTGTGTCACTCAAGCTAAGTACGCCCTGGATGTTGCATGCCAGAGGTGTTTTGGAGGTGTCGATATCCCAGTGAAGGAATCCTTCAAACTTCCATGATTTCCGATTCGGCAAATTGATGTTGACTCGATCTAGACTTACCCAGAGTTTTTCAGTTCCCCAAAGGTCCACAAAGGTGTTATAGATTCGCGGATGCTGACGATTCGCCCACTGAGCCGGGTGATGGTAAAGTTCAACCATTCCGGCAATGCTCTTACGAGTTTTTTTATCATCATTGTTCGCAGGTATTGTGTACCACGATGATGGGTTGTCCGCATCAGCATCCAAATACTGCCAAGTGGCCTCAATTAATCTTTCACACTGGTTTATTGGAACCGCGTTAGGTATCAAAAGGTAGCCATTTTTGAGCCAAAACTGCCATTCATTCCAGTTCAGTACTCGAAAATCATGATCTTCATTGTATTCAGGAAAAGATCGCGGTGCATGGTAGCGGGTACCTGCATTATACCTCTTTGATAGATCCATTTTGAATAATTCATATGAATTAGGAGCTTATCCTTTTGGAGTCAAGGATCTCGGGAGACGAGCCCACAGAAAAAGTATCAGCAGAGGTAATATCTTTAGGTCCATTGCTTGAAAACAGCTCATCACCTTTCTTGCGTTTTCGAGTACCTCGAATCATCAGTCCCGGTCGACCACAACTTTGCCCTTCTGTTTGAATATTATCAGGATTGCGATATCCAACTCGAACAAGTTTCCTTGGTTTAAGAGTGCTGTTGATAAAGGAACCGTGAATGGTGTTGATATTGAACATAACTACGTCTCCTTTTTTAGCCGGTACTGCGACTGTGTCTTCCAGACGATATTTTTCAGTTGGAAGATGCGGGGTGCAAGGAGTTCCATCCTCATTCTGGACAACATGCTTGAGGGCCCCTCCCATGTGTGAACCTTCTAAGAAACGGATTTCTCCATTTTCATGACAGGTATCATCCAGATGTATCAGGACATCAACGAACCTTGAATCTTGATGCTTGTAAAAAGCCCAATCCTGATGCATGGGGAAGGGATGGCCGGTGCTAGGAGGTTTGATGTGCATCGTACTATGATGAAGTTCGAGTTCTGGGCCGATCAAATTTTCCAAAACAGAAATTAAATTTGGTTTTATAACGGCCTGCATCCAACTACTCGTATAAAACTGCAAATCATGCATTGCAATGAGTTTGGATTTTTTATTGGTCTCAGAATCCATGTATTTTTTTCTCCATGGACCACTCCATCCGGGCGTGTTTTCAGCCCAATCTACCATCATCCATTCCAGATCAGTCGTCAATTGTTGAATTTCTTTTTTGTTATAGATAGTTGGCAGATGTAAAAAACCTTGCTTCCAGAATTTTTCCTTGTAGTTCATAATACTCATAATTGGGCATACTAGTGGTTGAAATGATTTGTGTCAGGGGTATTAGTCTCCCATTCATTTTTTCAGAATTTGTCCTCTTTTAGAGCAAAACCTCTCTTCCGGTTTCTTGGCTTTCATAAACACCGTTTAAAATCTGCATGACCTGCAATGAATGTTCAGCAGGGACAGGGACAGGCTGATTATTTACCACAGCTTCAGCAAACTCAATACACTCTTTTGCATGAGGTTCTGTTTCTTTTTTAGAGTTTTTGAGTACTGTGTTCAAAAGATTTTTGTTCACTTTATCAGAGGATAGCTTTTCGCATTTTGGCCAATGCAGTCCTCCATTCTTACCATAGAGCCAAACCTGCATATCTTCTGTTTCAGTATTATGATGAAGCATCCATGAAACCTCCAATATTAAAATTGAATCATTCTCAAACCTTATAAATGCAGCTGCCATTTCTTCAACATCCATTATTGAACTATCATATTCGCCCCACATACTGAATGCTCCTGGCTCTTTAGCTAGTTCCGTCCTAGAAACTCCAGTAACTGAAACAGGCTTAGGGTTACCCATATACCAAAGAGTAAGATCAAGTACATGGACACCAATATCGATACATGCCCCCCCGCCAGAGTGTTCTTTCATAAGAAAACCGGCTTTATTGGGTAGAAAATTTCGCCGGAGCATCCAACATCGGGCATGGTAAATTGGTGCTATTTGTTCAGCCGCTGCCTTAACCATTTTTGAACTTTCACGAAAGCGAAAATGCTGAGCACACATAAGTTTTTTCCCTGTACTTTCGCGAGCATCAATCATCTTTCTGATTTCATTAACCGTGGGGGCTAAGGGTTTTTCACAAATCACGTGTTTGCCTGCTTGCATAGCCTGAATGGCCAAGTCACAGTGATAATTATTTGGTGTGCAGATGTCGACTACATCAATTTCAGGATCTGCGATAAGTTCATAAGGGTCTTTATAAAGTCTGTTAATCTGATAATTTGCCCCCCACTCTTTTAGGACGGTTTCGTTGATATCTGAAGAAGCAATCACTTCAGAATGATGGCTTTCCTGCCATCCAGGTATATGTGTTTTAGCAATACCGCCTATCCCAATTATACCAATCTTAAGAGTGCTCATTTTAATTTCTCCTTTTTGGTTAATTTCTTAGTTTGAATAGGGTTTGACAGTTACCCAACTTTTTTCAGATACTGCTTTATAAATAGCTTCCATGACAGTACTTCTGTAAGCAGCTTCTCTCACTGGTACAAGATTTTCGTTTTTTCCGGAAACAACAGCATTTAAAAAAAGATCAAAAGCATGTGGCAATGCTTCAGGCAAATTTTTTAAAGCGGTCTCACCGTCTGCACCAGGAATATTATTTGATTTGAGGTAGATTTCTTTTTGATTCATGTGCGCATGAGCTTCAGTGCCACTGACTATGACAGTGAATGGTTGTGCGATATCGACCCAGCCCGCTGCGATACTGGCAATGACTCCACTTTTAAATTTTAGTAAGGCTTCCCCACTTTCATCACATCCAGGATAGCGGTTCAAGGGACTACTGAGTGTGGCAGTTACACTCTCTAAATCAGACATAAACCACAATAACAGGTCCAGAACATGGGTGCCCAAGTCTCCAAATGCACCAGCGCCCGCTTGATTCAAATCAGTCATCCACAAATAATCATCAAAAACATTTCGCCTTAATCCGTCATGGCAGTTATTTAGACGAATTCGTGAGATTGTTCCAAATGTTCCATTATCAATGAGTTGTTTTAATTTTCGGTAGACTGGATTGCTTCTACTGAAATATCCTGTTTGAAACATCACTCCTGAATTTTCTAAAGCCGTCATCATTCTCTCTGAATCTTGCTGGCCCATACCCAATGGTTTTTCGACAAAACAGTGTTTTTTTGCTTCAGCAACCTTCATAATGATTTCCTCATGAAGATTGGTTTCAGAACAAATGATGACTGCATCCAAGTCAGGATTCTCTAGAACTGATGTATAGTCCCTTACGCTTTCTGATTTCAGCAAATCTGCATTTTGTTGGGCACGTATTTGATCATGATCCCAGACTGAAATAATTTTTAAATCATTGCGTTTATTTAATTTTTTCACAAAACCAGGTGTGTGAATGTGTCCGGCTCCCAGAAGGGCAAATTTTTTCATAGTTTGAAAGGGGATAATGTTTAACTTAAATAGACTAAATTCTTTGAAAAGAAGGTGCCTTAGAATCGGGTGATGTGAAAAGGTTGATTTTAGTCACAATTCATCCGATTC
>CAWVTC010000123.1:0-5052 GCA_963933025.1 uncultured Dehalococcoidia bacterium
ATCGTCGAGGCAGTAGCGATCGTCGGGATGAGGGTCCACGTCGCCAAGATGGTGGTTCTGATGAAGGATCACGTCGCCAAGATGGTGACCGTGATGAGGGTCCACGCCGTCGAGATAGTGACTTTGATGAGGGTCCACGCCGTGGCGGTTTTAGTCGCGGTGGGGGTGCTAGCCGAGGTGGCTTTGATCGAGGTGGTAATCGTGGTGGTGGCAGCCGCGGTGGCTTTAGCCGAGGTGGCAGCCGAGGTGGTAATGATCGAGGTGGTAATCGAGGTAGTAGTAGTAGTAGTGGGGGTGCTAGCCGTGGCTGGACTCGTCGCCATACCGACGATGGTAATGACGGCCCTAGCTTACCTAAGCGTGGTCTTGGGAGTAGTGGTGATTATGAGAGCGATGAGTAGGTGCGTTGTAGGTGCGCCTATATGAATACGAAGCAAAGCAACTTTTATGTGCTGAAGGACTGTCTGTTCCTACTGGAATAGTAGCCAAGAGTGTTACAGATGCTGTAGAAAAATCTAAAAAATTACAGGGCCAGTTTGTAATTAAGTCTCAGGTTTTAACCGGGAATAGGATGAAGGCTGGAGGCGTTGTATTTGCGGATACTCCATCAGACATACCTGATGCTACGGAAGAATTGCTATCACGAACGATCAATGGATTTGAAACTGATGGTGTCCTTATTGAGGAAACGATTCAGTTTGAACGCCAAATTTTTATAGGGATTACTTGGGATACTTTTGCCCGTTTGCCTGTGGCTATAGTTTCGCTACAGGGCGGTGTTGATGTTGAAGATTTAGGAAACGATTCTGTTAAGAGTATACACTTGTCAACTCTTGATGAAGTTCAAGATGCATGTTTTAGAGACCTTTTGAGTAGTACTGGTTTTATTGGAGATGACTTAGGTAATTTAGTAAAAATTTTTTCAGTGCTGTGGCATCTTTTTCAGAAAACACAGGCAAATCTCATAGAAATTAACCCACTTGTTCAAACTGCGAACGGTAGATGGATTATTTTAGATGTGCATATTGAGCTAGATGATGATGCATTACCCTTTGTTAAGGATTATCTAATGGATATGGATATTATTCCTTTACCTAGGCCAGTTCGACAGCCTTCTTTATTGGAAATTCAGGCTGCCATTATTGATCGCAGTGATCATCGAGGTGTTGCTGGACGTGTTGTTGAATTTAATGGAGAGCTAGGACTTCTAATAGGTGGCGGTGGCGCTAGCCTTACTATTTTTGATTCTATTCGTTCGCATGGAGGAAAACCTGCAAATTATAGTGAAATTGGTGGTAACCCGAGTGTTAGTAAAGTTGCTGAATTAACAGCTCTTTTACTTAAGCAACCATCAATCCGGAAAATCGCGGTTATTATGAATGTTGTGAATAATACGCGTGCCGACCTTATAGCACGTGGCGTTATTTTAGGTTGCCTACAGGTTGATCGTATTCCTTCAGAAGTAATTAATGTATTTAGAGTTCCTGGTTCTTGGGAAGATGAAAGTTTCCAGATTCTTCAGCATTATGGTATCGAGCCAAGTGACCGAACTGTCAGCCTTGACGCAGCTGCGATGCGTGCAGTTAAGGGAACTAATTAAAGATAAAGTGTTAAAGTTTTGGTAAAAATTCTTGTAATTCGAAATCCGAAATATGTTTTTGGTAACGATCCCATTCATTCCTCTTATTTGCTAGAAGACTCTCTAGAACATGTGTACCTAGCGTATCCCTAACAATTGAAGAGCTTTCTGCTGCATCGATAGCCTCAGAAAGGTTTTCTGGTAGTGTACCTATTCCGCGTTTATCACGTTCTCCTTTAGTCATTTCAAAAACATTTTCCTCAACAGGATTGGGCACTTGACGTTCTTGTTCGATGCCATCTAATCCTGCAGCGAGCATTACAGCAAAAGCGAAATATGGGTTACATGCAGGGTCAGGTGAACGATATTCGATTCGTGTATGGGTCTCATCAGCACTTGCATATTCTGGAATCCGTATTAAGTCGCTTCTATTACGACGTGCCCAACTAATATAAACAGGAGCCTCAAAGCCAGCTTGAAGACGCTTGTAACTATTGAGCCATTGATTAGTTATAAGCGTAATACCGGGAGAGTGGTAAAGTAACCCAGCAACGTAAGAGCGTCCCAAGGCACTAAGATGATAAGGATCTGTTTTATTGTAAAAGGCGTTGTTTTCCCCTTCAAATAACGACTGATGAACATGCATCCCACTGCCATTTTCATACTCAAGAGGTTTAGGCATGAAGGAAGCATATACGCCATTAGCTGCCGCTATTTCTTTCACTACTAGGCGATATGTCATAGCGTTGTCAGCCATCGTTAGGGCATCCGTATAGCGCAAAACTATTTCATGTTGACTTGGCGCAACCTCATGGTGGCTGGATTCAACTTCTATTCCCATTTCCGAAAGTGCTAAGACAGTATCTCTACGTAAATCTGTTCCTGCATCACCCATCTGGTCAAAATAACTTGCTTGATCTAGTGGTTGAGCAGTCTTGTTATCCTTAAAGTAGAAGTATTCCATTTCGGGACTTACATAAAATGTGTATCCGAGGGAACGCACTCTTTCCAATTGATTTCGCAATATTCGCCTGGGATCTCCTTCGAAAGGCTGACCATCAGGACGATAGATATCACAAAACATGCGAGCTACACCTTGTTCACGTGGCCGCCATGGAACTAATTGAAATGTTGTAGGATCTGGAACTGCAACCATGTCTGATTCATCAATACGTGCAAAGCCTTCGATGCTTGAGCCATCAAACCCAACACCTTCTTCAACTGCTTTTTCAACTTCCTCAACAGTAATTTGTAGACTTTTTAATGCTCCCAAAATATCTGTGAACCATAGTCTGATGAATTTGACATCATTGTCTCGACAAGCCGACAGAATATAACTAGCAGATTCACTACTCATTGCAGACTCCTATCTGAGTCTAGAATTATAATCGATTTTGATTTGATAAGTTTCGATTTTGTGATGTTTCTCTTAGTTTTGGGATTGCTGTTTAGTTTTCCAATCTTGAAAAAAGGGATTGTTGGCTTTTTCAGCAGCTATGGTTGTTTCTGACATATGTCCCGGTAGCACTACGGTTTCATCAGGTAATTTTGTAAGTAATATTTCTATACTGCGCATTTCTTCTTCATAATTTCCCCCAGGTAAATCTGTTCTTCCTATGGAACCTTTAAATAATGTATCCCCACTAAAAAGTAAACCTTCTGTGTAGTAGCTCATGCTTCCTGGTGTATGACCAGGAGTTGCTATCGCCTTGAGGCGTAAGCCATCTACCTCGACTATATCATCTGATTTGACGTAATAATTTGGATCAGGTGGTCCTTCAGGAATATCTAAGTTTAATTTTTGTACTGTATCCATCCATCCTGTTTGCAACAATTGTAGGTCTGCTTCATGCAAGAGAAATTGTGCATTGCTTGCCCTTTGGACTCCTCTTACACCAAGAATATGATCTACATGCGCATGAGAGTTTGCAATAATTTTGATTTTTACTCCCATCTCTTTTGCTAGTGCTAGCACCTCATCTGGCTGATCCCCCGGGTCTATACAGATAGCCTCCCCTGTTCGACGATTTCCGACAATCCAGCAATTTTCAGCAAAGACACCTACTACGATGCCTTTAACCATAATCTCATTAATTACTTCCATGGCTGTTCCATTTATGGGTAATTGTATAGCTTGTAGCCAAGTGTAGCGATTTAATCACTACTAAAAGGCAACTTTTGTGAGTCATTAACTCGACGACCTTGGCTTTGATGGACTTTTGCTATTTCGTCTGGTTCTGTTTCTTTAACGGTTGTGGTTTTGTTGCCGCGTACCATTGAAACAGTTCCTGTTCGCGTTAATTCTCGAATCCCATATGGTTTACATAGATCGATAAGAGCATCAATTTTTTCTTGATCGCCTATAGTTTGAAGTATGAGGGAACCTGTCGATATATCGACTACGTTGGCTCTAAATAAGTTAGCAATTTCTAGAACTTCATGTCGGTTTTCGCTATCACAACGAACTTTTAACAACACTAATTCGCGAGAAACCATAGCTTCATCTGTTAAATCACTGACCTTCACTACATCGATTAATTTATAAAGCTGTTTTACTACTTGTTCAACTGGTGCACTCGCACCATCCACAACAAGTGTAATGCGACTTAAACCTTCAACTTCACTATGTCCGACTGCAAGGGATTCAATATTAAATCCACGACGTCTAAACAACCCGGCTACTCTTTGGAGTACCCCGGGTTTGTCCTCTACGATGGCTACTACTATATGTGGGGCAGCGGAATATCCATTCGAACTCATCGAATTAACTCTTTCTCTGGGATTTCCAAAGTTTCTCTTAACGATGCTCCTGCTGGGACCATTGGCCACACGTTCTCCTCTTGATCTACATGGAAATCTATTAGAACAGGACCGTCGAATTCACGGGCTTCAGAAATTGCGGGTATGACATCAGCTTTAGTTTCGACCCTTATCGCTTTAATTCCGTAAGCTTCAGCTATTTTGCAGAAATCTGGTTGTGTAATAGCGACCGAAACAAAGTTTTCATCATAGAAGAGTTCTTGCCATTGCCGAACCATTCCAAGATATGCGTTATTCATGATTGCAATTTTTACTGGGACTCTTTCATCAACACATACTGCTAATTCTTGCAGTGTCATTTGAAATCCAGCATCCCCGCAAATAGCCCAAACTTCCGATTCGGGATTTGCAATTTGTGCTCCTATAGCAGCAGGTAGCTCAAAGCCCATTGTTCCAAGTCCTCCCGATGAAATTAATTGTCTCGGGTCATTGTAAAAATAATGTTGGCCTGCCCACATCTGATGTTGGCCAACGCCAGTTGCAATTGTTGCTTTGCCATCAGTTTCTTCGTAGAGGGAACGAATAATGAATTGTGGAATTAGCCTACGCGTTTCCCGAACTTCAAGACTTGGGTGTTCTTCAGCCATGTTATCAATCCAAGATAACCAAGTTTTATTATCACCTGTTGGGATTTGGTTTGTGATTTCTGGAAG
>CAWVTC010000124.1:0-5032 GCA_963933025.1 uncultured Dehalococcoidia bacterium
ATCCTGATGTTTTTCAGGGTGATTTACAGTTTTCACAAGATAAGATGCAAGATATTAATGAAGCTTTTGCCACATTGTCTAATGCAGACAAAAGAGAAGAATTTAATACGCAATATGAAGGTGAAATATTTGATCAAGTAGAAGAAAGTTTTTCTGATCAAACTGCGATTATTATCGTTTCAAATACCCGTTCTTATGGAGGAGTGGTTTCCTTTACACCCGAAGCTAATGCAACGGATGGCTTGTTGAATATCTGTGCTCTTAACCCACGCGGTATAAGAGATGTTATTGGGCTGAGTACTTCTCTATTAAGAAGTAAGCTACCGGATGACAATCGTGTTATTCGTGTCAATTCTAAAGAGCTGCATATTGATAGTAGTGGGCATTGGTTTCAAGTAGATGGCGATGTAATAGGGCGAACACCACTAACTGTTGAAATTGAAGAGTGTGCCTTGCTGGTGAGTGTACCAAGGGGGGAACTCCCTGCAGTCATTCGTCACAGTGCTAGATAATTTTTCCGTTTGATATTTTAAATTCATTGCTGGCAAGCAACCTTAAATCTTTTACCCGATCTTCATCCGTTGTTGTTACTATCGTTTGCGGGAAATTTTTCACATATTCAAGTACATTTTCACGCCTTCCCTCATCGAGTTCACTTAGCACATCATCTAGAAGAACAACAGGGTCATCCCCCGTGTTTTGGCGTAAATAGTTAGCCTCTGCTAATCGTAGGGCTAGCGCAGCCGTCCTTAGTTGTGCGCGTGATGCAAATGCTCCTGCGGGGAGATTCCCGATTCGTATTTCAATTTCATCTCGATGCGGACCGATTTGTGTGGTTCCCATCTCAACCTCTTTTTTTTGTAAGACGTCTTTTGCATTAAGGAGACAGGCTGCCCATTGATCCGAATCAGTAGTTCCTACTGGCGATTCGAGTGGTCCAATTGCCGGACGGTATCTGAGTGAGACTTCTTCATGTTGATCACTTAAATGGCGCATGTATTCGTTTACTGATGCTTGAACTCCGATTAAGGCATTTTTACGCGCATTTAAAAGTATTCCACCAACATGTGCAATCTCATGATCCCAGAATCCCAATTCTGATAATCCACTTTTTCCTATTTGTACTTGTTTGAGTAGGCGATTCCTTCTTGTTAAGACCATTTGATACCGTTGCATTGCACGTAGATAACTCCGGTCAACTTGTGAAATCATCATGTCAAGATATCTACGACGGATCAGCGGTGGGCCAGCTAAGATATCTATATCACCAGTTGTAAAAAGTACTGAAGACAATTGTCCAACAATGTCGCTAATACGTTTTTCTAATCCATTGAGACGTGCTCGCTTGCCCGGTCTTTTTTTTTCTTTTCCTTGACCTTTTCCTTGACCAATAACAGCAAGTTCAATTTGAAGATGTCCAGCTGCTCTTTCAACTGTACCCATAAGTTTTGCGACAGGTGGTGCATCCTCTAAAGCATCGCGATGTACTAAATCAGTGTCGCTACTTGCTCGACTTGAACGCATTGTTGAAAGTAGGTAAATACCTTCTAAAAAGTTACTTTTCCCCTGAGCATTTTTCCCAATTACAAGTGATAATCCTCGTTCGAGTTCGATTGAGAAGTGCTTATAATTCCGAAAGTTTTTAAATTGTAAAGACGTGATATACAAGAGCTTACCTATCTCAAGTATAGCTTAGCTTTCCGAAACTATTTTCCCTCGAAGTGTTTTATAAGGTAACTGTGATTTCGCAATTGGCCGGATGTCGCTATAATCTTAAAAAATATAGTAATGCGAGTTAGCAGATGAAGGTTCAAGTCCTGCAAGAAAATTTCCAACGTGGCCTTGCAATAGTAAGTAGGGCGGTCCCCTCACAGACCTCTCTTCCTATTGCTGCAAATGTACTTATTGGCACAGATGGTGGTCGGTTGAAATTATCAGCAACTGATCTAGACATTTCGATTAGTGCATGGATTGGTGCACGTGTTGATTCAGAAGGTGTAACGACGATCCCAGCACGTTTGTTAAATGATTTTGTTGCTCAACTTCCTGCCGAAACAACTGATATTGAGTTACCTGACGGTGAACGGCAGGTGCGAATTGCATGTGCCCGCCATGAAGCAACGATCAATATTATGAATGCTGATGATTTTCCAGCTATAGAATCGTTAACTGAGGGAATTAGTATCGATTCTATAGCAGCTGAATTAAAACATGCGATAGATCGGGTTGAATTTGCAGCAGCTAGTGATGATACTCGGCCAGTTTTGACTGGTGTAAGTTTTAAAACAGATGGCGAAACACTTACTCTAGCTGCTGCGGATGGTTTTCGTCTTGCTGTTGCAGATGTAGCTTTAGCAAATGCTCCTACAGAAGCGCTAGATATTATTGTTCCTGCACGTGCACTTCGTGAGCTTTCTCGTCTTATGGGTGATTCAGATGATGCTTTTGTGATTCGTGTAAATAATGAGAAAACAAAAATTCTTTTTGGTCGACCAGATTTTGAAATCGTTGCGCAGTTGGTTCAAGGTACCTTTCCAAATTATCAACAGCTAATACCTAGCGAATGGTCTACACGTACGATTGTAGATGCTGATCAATTTAGTCGCTCAGCACGGATTGCTGCTGTGTTGGCTCGGGATGGAAGTGGAATTGTGCGTGTCCAGATAACACCTGAGGGGGAGGGGGATAGTTCAGGAAAATTGGTTCTCAGTGCACGTGCTGATGAGATTGGTGATAACCAAAATGAGCTCGAAGCACAAGTTGAAGGAGAAGCTGCAAAAATAGCTTTTAATAGTCGTTATCTAAAAGATGTCTTGGATGCTCTTTCTGGAGATATTGCTCTAGAGACTACTAGTCCTTCTAGCCAGGGTGTTTTTCGTTCAGTAAAAGATGATAGTTACCTCCATGTTGTAATGCCGATGTTTGTTCAGTGGTAGATACAATCTAATAATTGTTTTATCTGGACATGACTGGTTGTTAATTAGGTGATCGTTCAATTAATTATTTGAAGTGGCTTTGTGATGGAGAGCAAGATGAAGGAATTTTTCGTAGATGTAGTAACACCAGACGGTGAAATGGAGTGTTTTGCAGTCCATCCTGATGATGCGGGTCCTTTTCCAGCCGTAATTTTGTATATGGATATGCCTGGAATTCGTGAGGAGTTGTATGAGTTCACGCGAAAAATTGCAGCGCAAGGTTATTTTTGCTTGCTTCCAGATATGTTCTATCGTGAAGGTAAAATCCGGTTCGATCTTTCTAAAGGAAGAGAAGAAATTGATCAAATGTTTGTTGTGGGAAGAACATTGAACCATGAAAAAGTCATGCGTGATACCAAGGGGATGTTAGCTTATCTGGATGCCGAAGAAGTGGTAAAAGGCCCTACAGGCTGTGTTGGCTATTGTATGAGTGGCCGCTATGTAGTTGGCGCAGCTGGGACATACCCCGATCAGTTTGCAGCAATCGCTTCTTTGTATGGTGTTGGTATTGTTACGGAAGAACCTGATTCCCCTCATTTATTGGCAGATAAAATTAAAGGAGAATTGTACTTAGGTTTTGCTGCTAAGGATCCATTTGTAGGACCTGAAGTTATTCCAGAGCTTGAGAAGTCTCTTGATAACTATAAAGTTCCCCATGTTATAGAAGTACACCCGGATACCGAGCATGGCTTTTGCTTTCCCGAACGACCGGCTTATATGGAATCCGCAGCCGAAAAAGTATGGGATATCATCTTCGATCTTTTTGAGCGCAAACTCAAAGTTTAAAGCTTTAGGCTTTATCAAATAATATGTGTAGGTCTGAAAGTCCTCTAAGAATAAAGCTTGGCGTATGTGTCGGTTCTTCTGGATAATCAGGATCACGACGAATATTTTTCATGCGACTTAAAAGTTCTTCATAAGCTACACGAATCTCCAATCGTGCTAATGCGGATCCTACGCAGTAGTGAGGTCCTGCACTGAAGGCCATTTGAGTTCTTGAGTTTTCTCGAGAAACATCAAATTGTTCTGCTTCAGGAAATTGTTCGTTGTCCCGATTTGCTGCGGCATAAATCAACATAAGGTTTTGACCTTTTGCTATGGCCTCTCCCCCAAGTTCGGTATCTTTAGTTGCAATACGGAATAGTGCGCGTACCGGGGTTTCAAATCGTAGAGATTCTTCGACCATGTTAGGGATCAGGGAAGGATCGTTTTGGAGAGCTTCCATTTGTTCTGGGTTTTCCAATAAGGCAAGCATGGTCATTCCCAGACAATGGGCAGTTGTTTCTTTCCCAGCTACCTGCAGTTGCTGGAGAATACTCAGAATTTCATTATCAGTAAGTCGTCGTGGCTCATCATCAGTTTCCATCTCGGCAGTTGCTAAGGTTGTCATGATGTCATCTTTAGGATTTTGCCTTCGTTCTTCGGCAACAGATATGAAGAACTGTTGCATTTCCTTTCCTGCTAGAAAGGCTTGCTTTTCCATTTCGGGTGGAACTTTAGTTTCTATACCACCAATTGCAAGGTCTGCTCTTTGTTTATATTCCTTTAAGTCAGTTCTCGGTATTCCAATTTGATCAGCTATAACTGACATAGGAAGTTCATCTGCAAATTGCTTAATTAACTCAACCTTTCCGTCATCTATGAAGCTATCAATAATTTCTGTAACTACTTCACGACAATAATCTTCCATTCCCGCTACACGTCTAGCAGAAAGAGCTTTGTTCACAAGTGCTCGATATCGTGCATGGTGTGGAGGATCAGCACTTAGAAGTGTGTCCGGGGTTTCTTTTGCTGCTAATTTAGCGGCTTCTCGAAATTTCTGTAATTCAGGATCGTCAGTTGGTGGTGGCTCTACGCTAAACGCTGTTACAGTCTTCGACGAATAGGTATGTGGATCATGTACAACTTCCGATAGGAGTTCATAACTACTCACGATTACGAACGGCAGGCCAGGTACTTCATAAACTGGCGCTTCTTTGTGAAGTGCCTGATAAAAGGGGAAAGGGCACTCTAAAGTTTCTGGTGCAAGCGGATTAAAGTCAGCTACTGATGTCATA
>CAWVTC010000125.1:0-5015 GCA_963933025.1 uncultured Dehalococcoidia bacterium
TCATTGCTCCAGATGTAGATGGCGAAGCTCTTGCCACACTAGCAGTGAATAAGCTTCGAGGAACAATGAATATTTTAGCTGTAAAGGCCCCTGGATTCGGAGATCGCCAGAAGGATAACTTAGGCGACATTGCCACATTAACTGGTGGGCAAGTTATTTCCGAGGACATAGGTAGAAGTTTTGACACAGTAACACTTGAAGATCTTGGTAGTGCACGTCGAGTTATTTCAACAAAAGAAGAAACAACTTTTATTGAGGGAGCTGGTAACAAAGATGATATTGATGCTCGTATCGCTCAAGTAAGAGCGATGATGGAGGAATCTACGAGTGACTGGGATCGTGAAAAGGCACAAGAACGACTAGGAAAACTCGCTGGTAGCGTTGCTGTTATCAAAGTTGGCGCCGCAACCGAAGTAGAGTTAAAAGAAAAAAAGCATCGCGTTGAAGATGCTCTAAGTGCTACACGAGCAGCCGTTGAGGAAGGTATCGTACCTGGTGGTGGAGTTGCATTGCTAAATGCAATCCCTTCATTAGACAACCTCGAACTAGAAGGAGACGAAGCTACAGGAGTACGCATTTTGAAAAGGGCTTTAGAAGAGCCACTCCGTCGTATTGCAATCAATGCTGGTGATGATGGTTCCGTTATAGTTGAAGAGGTGAAAGGCCTTAAAACTGGCGAAGGCTATGACGCTCAGAATGGTGAGTTTGGGAATATGATTGATAAAGGGATTATTGATCCTGCAAAGGTTACCCGAGCTGCGATTGAAAATGCGGTTTCCATTGCTTCGATGGTACTTACTACAAACTGTCTAATCACTGAAAAGGATAGTCCTGCTGGTGCAGCACCAGCAATGCCTCCTGGTGGGCCACCAATGTATTAGTCATTGAAAAATGATTGATTAAAATAATAAAGGAGAGAGTCCATTTGGGCTCTCTCCTTTATTATTTTTTATATGTTCTCTGAAAATGGAATGCTAGTCGACATCGATGCTTTAAAAGATAGCATCCACTCCACAGATCTCTTTGTACTCGGGTTTCAAGGGTTTTCGAAACGGTTACTCATAGACACAAGATCAAATCACAGAGCTGAACCTTTATTAACAATTGTAGAACCCGTTAATACTGCCAACGAGCGTTATCAGTGGCTTTCAAAACACAGAGCAGACTTTAGATTACCTGAAACTTTTTTCTTTGCTGTATGGCCACACTCAATCAAATACTTAACAGAAATAAAAATTATTGAAGCGATTTATTCCAAAATTGCTAGCCAGATGACCGAACCAGAGAAACAATTTAAAAACATACTCCATGAGCTTGAGCAACTAGAACACGAGAATCTAGTTGCTAGCATCCGAGGAACTAAAGGATGGGAAACAATCTGGCCTTAGAAATAATTATCCACCGATATGGGACATCTCAACGCGAATAAGGTCTTTCGTTGCTGCCGTCCGAATGTCAGAATATCTATCCGCTCGACTTGCCCATAACGAGGCCAACTTCTGTCTAATCAACTCATCCTCATCACTATTACGTAGTAAAGAACGGAAATCATGCCCTTTTGATCCAAACAAACAAGTAAACAATTCACCTTCAGGAGACAATCGTGCACGTGTACAATCACCACAAAAAGGCTGTGTTATTGAAGCGATTATACCAATTTCACTAGCACCATCACGATAACGATATCGCTGAGCAACTTCACCTCGATAATTAGCTTCAATAGGCTCGATAGGTAACTCAGCATCGATTTTCTCGAGAATTTCTTGTGAAGGAACTACTTTCTCCAAACCCCAAGCATTGGTGTTACCAACATCCATAAATTCAATGAATCGTACTATATGTCCACGATCCTTAAAATAACGTGCGATAGGGATAACAGAATTCTCATTAACTCCACGTTTTACAACAACATTAATTTTTATGGGATTAAACCCTACTTGATCAGCTTCTTCAATCCCATCTAAAATTGTTTGAACATTTACCGTACTATCTGTCATTAAACGAAAAACATCCTCTTCCAGCGAATCCAAACTAACAGTTATTCTGCTAAGTCCAGCCTCATACAGAGGCAATGCAAGCTCTTTCAACAATGCCCCGTTAGTAGTCAGTGTGAGATCTTTTAATCCTTTCAAACCTTCAAGATCCTTGATTAAAAGAGGCAAATCACGGCGGACTAGAGGTTCACCACCTGTTATACGAATTTTTTCGATACCGGATTCAACTGCAATTTTTGCGAAACGGGCAATTTCTTCATATGTAAGCAACTCATCTCGAGCAAGAAATTGAAAATTAGGACCAAAAACTTCACGAGGCATACAATACACACAGCGAAAATTACAACGATCTGTGACGGAAATACGCAGATCTCTTAGAGGGCGTCCGAGTGTATCTAAATTGCTCATATATTTTTAACTTCAACAGCTTTCTTCGAAATCTCTTCCGCATAAACACGTAACAACTCATCATATCTAGATAATCGTTCAGTAAGATGTATTTTCATTTCTTCCATTTTAGTCATTTTTTTCTCAATTAATGCTATTTGATTCAAAGTAACTTCTCGGGCAATACGCACGGCAGAAGCCTTAGAAGTTGCACCTGCATGCTTAGTCCAATTTTCTCGAATTTCCGTTTTCACATCTTCAGCTTCTAACATTTTTTTTATATCGCCAAGAGAGAAACCCAACAATTCTTGAATTTCTTTAATTCTTACAACTCTTTCGATATCGCCTGGGGAATACAGACGGAAACCACCCTCAAGGCGGGTCGGTGCAGGCAATAATTCCTTTTCTTCATAATAACGCAGTGCCCGCTTTGTTACACCCGTAACTTCAGCAGCCTTCCCAATACGCATATAATTACCAGAACCGCTCTCAGGGACTATGTTCTCAGTCATATACAAAGTTTACAAAGAGAACTGATTTCGTCAACATCAAACCTTTGAACACATAACAGCGCATCAATATGAAAAGATCGTAAACAAGTTGTAAATCCTTAAAAATATTTTTCAAACAATGCTATCTTTTATGAACTGAAGCAAACCTTTAGTCCACCAACAATGCTCTTGTCTTACAAGGCATCAAAAATAAATATGGAGAATCAATGCCTGGCAGCAGCTTGTCTATCGAAAATTTGACCAGGCTCTGGAACAGTGTCCTAGGACGCCTTGAAATCGAGATGAGTAAACCAACTTTTAAAACTTTTTTAGAAGCAACTAAAGCACTCTCGCTCCAAAAGAATAAACTTCGAGTAGAAGCACCATCAATATTTATATGTGACCATTTAAATAACAGGTTAAATACAACAATTACGCATGCTGTAGAATCTATCACTTCACAAAGTATAGAAATTCTTTTTATCCCCAAGGGAGATAATGCCATCAATCCAGAAAACATGAAAACTGGGGATTTGGTAGGAAGAATTCAAACAAAACTAACTTTCGAAAATTACATTCCTACGATCGGAAATCAACGATCACTATCAATCTGCCGAAACATAATAGATGAAGTTTCTGGAGCAATTTCACCAGTTGTTGTTCATGGTGATTCAGGTTATGGAAAAACTCATTTACTTAATGCGATTGCTAATGAAGCAATATACAGAGGGTGGGATGTCGGTGTTTTTACCGCGGAAGAATTCACAACATGCTTCATGGAAGCCGTCCGTGAATCAAAATTAGCGAATTTCCAAAACCAACTTCGCTCAAGAAAATTACTAATCATTGACAATTTCGAGGAATTGGCCGGAAAAGTAGGCACTCAAAGAGAAATACTCCATACCTTAGATGTGATCAACTCAAAAGATGGGTATTTGATCGTTGGATGTGCAGGTCTTCTTCAAACCTTTGCTATTTCAGAAAGCTTAAAGTCTCGATTAGAAGCTGGCATAGTAGTAGAACTACAACCACCCGTGGGAGAAGAACAACGTAGTTTTATTCATGATCGATCTAAAACATTAAAAACTGCTCTACCAAATTGGGCTGTAGATCAAATCATCAAAGAAAATTTCAAGAATGTACGTGCTCTGCAATCAATAGTTCATGGTGCCATCATTTTGGAAAGAGAACACTCTTTGGGTCCAGAGCAATTAAAAGCATTGTTAGTTTCAAACATCGCAACAAAAACTAACAATAAATCAGCAAACTTAGATCTACGCACAATAACGCAATCCTTTGGATTAACTGAGGAAGCCATCAAGGGACGAGGACGCTCTAAACAAGAAATACAAGCGCGTGCAGTAGCAGCCGCTAGTTTGCGGCGCCATGGCTCCAGTTATAGTGCCATCGCTGCATTATTAGGAGGACGAGACCGGAGCACTGTTCGGGGGCTAGTCCTCCACGGAGAATCCCTTGCAGCAAACGATAATACGGTAGCTGAGCTACTAATCCGATCCTAAATATAATTTACAAATATCTATAAGCAACTCTTCCAAGTGAAAAAACTAGTTATAAACTAGGCCCTTCGCCATACACAGGTTCCTCTGCGGTAACCCCCAATTCAATTAAGTTTTCTATCTCAATTGAGGAAAGGCCTAGTGACGAAAAAACTTCGTGATTATGCTCGGCAAATAAAGGAGCAGAACGATAAACTCTAGCAGGTGTCTTACTAAATCTCCAAGGAAAACCCGGGAAAAGATGTGTACCAGCAACAGGATGTCTGATTGCACAAAAATAACCACGATCATTTAAATGATTATCACTAACAATTTCCCAATTAGGCATTACTGGTGCCGCAGTTATACCGTTATCCTGTAAAAAATTAGATGCACTAATGTGATCAATTTGTAAAGCCCACTCACGAATTGCTTCCTCAATACCTTCAACAGGAGAAACTGAATTGGTCAACAAATTGAGAACAGATGCAGCTTCTTGCTTTGTACGTAATACAATCGCGATCCAGCAATCTACACCTGCCGTAGGAAAAACACCTTGCAAGTAGAAAGCTTCAGAATCATTTCCCTGTGGGCTAGCAATAACTCCTGCACTTGTATATGAGAGAATCTCCTGACTGAAAAAAGGA
>CAWVTC010000126.1:0-4992 GCA_963933025.1 uncultured Dehalococcoidia bacterium
ACTGTTACAGGACGATGGTAGCTATCGTTTGAATTTAGATTACTTTCGTCATCACAAAGAAAGTGTGGCTACTGAATGGGAAAATGGTTCACCTGTATTTGGTTGTTTGTTTTCTGACAAGGTGGCTGAGTTGCTTGGCCCGGTGCGGGCGAAAGGTGAGGATTTATCACAGAAACACATGGATATTGCGCATTCAATTCAAGCTATGTATGAAGAGGCTTTCTTTCATCTGCTGAATAAGCTACACGAGAGACATGGCCTTGATGCAGTGACTGTGGCGGGTGGTTGCGGTATGAATTCTGTGGCGAATGGTAAAATCACGCGTTTCACGCCGTTTACGAAAGTTTATATACAATCTGCTGCAGGTGATGCTGGTGGTGCAATTGGCGCGGCCTTTGCGGTTTGGAATGAAACGGATAAAGATAGTTCGCCGCGTTTTTTAATGGATCATGCTTACTGGGGGCCACAGTATAGTAATGAAGTGATTGGTGAATTGTTAGAGGAGAAGAGTGCTGAGATTAAGCAACAGGGCTGTGAGATTAAGAAGATAGAGGAAGAAAGTGAATTATATCGAGTGACTGCTGAAGCCATTTCTGAAGGCAAGGTTATTGGCTGGTTTCAGGGACGTATGGAGTGGGGTCCACGAGCACTGGGTAATCGTTCTATTGTTTGCGATCCTCGTCGTGCAGATATGAAAGATATCTTGAATTTGAAGATTAAAAAACGTGAATCATTTCGACCTTTTGCACCTTCTATATTACGTGAGTCAGTGTCTGAATGGTTTGAACAAGATGATGATGTGCCCTTTATGATGAAGGTGTTCCAAGTCAAGGAACAGAAGCGCAAGGATATTCCCGCGGTTACCCACGCGGATGGTTCAGGAAGATTGCAAACGGTCTTTAAAGCGACGAATGCACGCTATTATAATTTGATAGAAGCCTTCTATAGGAAAACGGGTGTCCCCATTGTTTTGAATACATCATTTAATGAAAATGAGCCTGTGGTATGCAAGCCTGAAGAGGCTTTAGCTTGTTTTCTCAGAACTAAAATGGATATTTTAGTTATGGGTGATTACATGGTGACACGGTCAGATAGTTAAGTGGCTACTTTTAGTATTTCAATTATCACCGCAACCTTTAATGCAGAAACTACTCTTTGTGACTGTATTGAATCTGTTTCAGAACAAAGTGTTGATGTGGAACATATTATTATTGATGGTGCTTCTACTGATGGCACATTAAAGACTGTTGAGCATTATAGTAATTCTTTGGCTAAGGTAGTTTCGGAGCCTGATGAGGGAATCTATGATGCAATGAATAAAGGCTTGAAGCTAGCAACGGGTGATGTGATTGGTATTCTTAATGCTGATGATTTCTACGCTTCTAGCGATGTATTAAAAAAAGTTGCTAATGCTTTCTCAGAACCTGATGTTGATGCTTGTTATGGAGATTTGGTTTATGTGGACAGTAAAGATACAAATAAGGTAACAAGATACTGGCATTCGGGCAACTTTAATTCACGCAAGTTTTACTTGGGCTGGATGCCTCCACATCCTACTTTTTTTGTGCGCCGTTCAGTTTATGAAAAACAAGGTCTATTTAATTTGAATTTAGGTTCAGCAGCAGATTACGAAATCATGCTGAGGTTTTTGCTTAAGCAACAATTGAAGGCTGTTTATATTCCAGAAGTATTAGTTCGTATGCGAACGGGCGGTGAGAGTAATGTTTCCCTTTCAAATAGACTCAAAGCAAATCGAAATGATAGAAAAGCCTGGGATGTTAATGGTTTAAGACCTTACCCGTGGACTATTCTGTTTAAACCGTTGCGGAAAATTGGGCAGTGTATTTTTAAAAATAGATAAGTTACAAGTCGTGAGTCGTAAGTTAGATATTTATTTGAATAGTACAGCGTGCAGTTGAGTTTCCTATCCTACACACGCATTTGAAGGTAGTGTCTGGTAGAGGGGTTGAGTGACTTGCGGCACTTATTTGGTAACCCACGGGTACCCCCTTCCGAAAGAGCATGTTTCTTATATCTTTGTGTAGATTTCCGTTCTTGTATTCAAAAAGGATTAGAGCTACTGCGAATTTTAGTTATAATAAAATCACGATAATTTTTTTAATGGAATGGTAATATATTTATGTCTGAATCTAATAAATATATAGAAACACAAATGGGTTCAGAGAAAGGATTCGGGATCGTATTTGCCATTGTCTTCTCAATTATTGGTTTCTTTCCTCTCTTGAGTGGGGATGGCGTGCAATACCTGCTGCTCATAGATGTGGAGAATGTCCATCAGTGGTCCTTGATTGTTGCGCTTGTCTTCTTGATCCTTGCCTACATCGCGCCGAAAACTCTGTCTCTTCCTAATAGGCTCTGGTTTAAACTGGGGATGGCGCTTGGCGCTATTATTGCGCCCATTGTTATGGCGCTGGTCTATTTTATTGCTGTTGTGCCTACTGGTTTGATCGTGAAGTTAATGAGGAAGGACTTGCTTCACTTAAAACTAAACAAAAAAACCCAGTCATATTGGATCAAACGCGACGACCCGGTTGGTTCAATGAAGGATCAATTTTAGAGGGATTACTTGATGTCTTTTATAAAAGAACTATGGAAGTTTATGCGGGTCAGGAAAAAGTTCTGGCTTCTTCCGATAATGCTAGTGTTGACCCTGTTTGGTGGACTAATTGTCTTGAGTCAAGGTTCGGCTGTCGCGCCTTTTATCTACACGCTGTTTTAAACAATGACTTCAATACTTGGTATCTCTGCCTTCTACCATGACAGTGCAGCAGCATTGGTAGTGGGTGGTAAAATTATAGCGGCTGCACAGGAGGAGCGCTTTACCCGTAAAAAGCACGACCCTGGCTACCCGGCATGCGCCATCGATTATGTCTTGTCGGAAGCCGGCCTGGAACTGGGTCAAATCGACCATGTTGCCTTTTATGACAAGCCATTTCTGAAGTTTGAGCGTCTGCTGGAAACCTACGTTGCCTTTGCACCAAAAGGGCTAAAGCAATTCAGCATGGCAATGCCAGTTTGGTTGCGGGAGAAACTGTTCCTGAAAGACCAGTTAGTCAAAGAACTCAAGAAACTGGACGAGAACTTCGACGCTGAAAAGCTGTTGTTTGCAGAACACCACTTCAGCCACGCAGCCAGTGCATTCTATCCATCCCCTTTTGAGGAAGCGGTCGTCTTGACGCTTGATGGTGTTGGAGAGTGGGCAACTACAACGGTTGCAATCGGCAAGGGAAAAAAACTCGATATTGTTAGAGAAATCCACTTTCCCCATTCTCTGGGACTACTCTACTCGGCATTCACCTACTACACGGGGTTCCGGGTCAACAGTGGCGAATACAAGGTCATGGGACTAGCTCCCTACGGTGAGCCTAAGTATAAGAGTCTTATTCTGGAAAAACTCATTGACCTCAAAGAGGATGGCTCATTTCGTCTGGATCAGTCCTATTTCAACTATGCGACTGGGCTCACAATGACCAACAAAAAATTCTCTGCCCTGTTTGGAGAGCCGGTAAGAAAACCAGAATCAGATCAGTTAACCCAATTCCATATGGATATTGCAGCCTCTGTGCAGGCGGTGATAGAGGAGGTTGTGCTCAAGATGACCCGTTCATTGGCAAAAGAGTACAACATCCCGAACCTCTGTATGGCAGGTGGTGTAGCCCTAAACTGTGTTGCCAACGGGGAAATACTAAGAGATCAGAGTTTCAAGGAGGTCTGGGTGCAGCCGGCAGCTGGTGATGCAGGAGGAGCCTTGGGAGCAGCCCTCTCCGTCTGGCACAAAGAACTAAATAAGCCCCGTACAATCGATCCGACTGACTCTATGAAAGGCTCATATCTTGGTCCTGCATATTCACTGAAAGCCATTGAGAAAGAACTCACCAGCTGCGGCGCCAAATTTGAAGTAGTCCACGAAGACGAAATGCTGGAACAGGCTGCAGAAGCACTTTTAGAAGGGAAAGCGGTTGGCTGGTTTCAGGGACGGATGGAGTTTGGTCCAAGGGCCCTGGGTGGACGTTCCATCTTGGGTGATCCGCGCTCTGAAACGATGCAGAAGTTGCTTAATCTTAAGGTGAAATATCGAGAGAGTTTCCGGCCCTTTGCCCCTTCAGTGCTAAGGGAGGATGTATCAGAATGGTTTGATCTGGATGAGGACAGTCCATACATGCTATTGGTGGATTATGTAAAGCAAGACAAACGTCGGCAAATGAGTGATAAAGAAGCAGCACTATTTGGGATCGACAAACTGAACATCAAACGTTCAGAGATTCCGGCAGTCACTCACGTGGATTATTCAGCAAGAATCCAAACTGTCCACAAAGAAACTAATCCAAAGTATCATGCGCTTATTTCTAAATTCAAAGAAAAAACTGATTGTCCAGTGCTGGTAAACACCTCTTTTAATGTTAGGGGTGAGCCAATTGTCTGTAAACCAAAAGATGCCTTCCGCTGCTTTATGGGTACCAAAATTGAGTTGTTGGTAGTGGGAGATTGTGTGCTACGAAAGGAAGACCAGGATCATTCGTTAATTGAGGATTATGAGCTGAAATATGCGTTAGATTAGAAAGAATAATCTCTTTTCACTTTTCAGAATTACTGTATCCAATATAATGTTTGTGAGGGTTAGTTCATTCTATATATTGAAATAAGGAGGAAGAAACATTAATCAAGATCAAAAGAGTAACGACAAAAACGACTATCAGATAGCCAGGGGGATGGTATATTTATTCCTTCTTATTTCTGCATCGTTATTATTCTATACGTATTATCGCGATATGGTTTCTTTCTCAGGTATGCGCTCCGACGGCTATTTTAAGTATTATTTCATATCAATTGGAGGGTTGATTTTTTGGACCTCAGTTTTAGCGCTAAAGAAAGAAATAAGAGCTGCTATTGTGACGTTCGCTACTAGTATAGTGTTTAGTCTCTATTTGGTTGAAGGACTTTTAAAACTTACTGGCTTGGATGTAGTTGAAT
>CAWVTC010000127.1:0-4904 GCA_963933025.1 uncultured Dehalococcoidia bacterium
TAGCTTCGGTATGCGCCGGAAAGTTCCACGACCAAAACTTTTTATCAAAGTTGACTATGGTTTTGTTGACGAACGCGAGATGGCCATAGGGCCACCCCAGAGAATCGAGGAATGTTTCCGCAAACGCGTAGTCAAATAAATCTAAGATATCCCAACCCCGTGCTTCGGTATAACGGTTCGCACTCAAGTAAATAACTCGATTGTAGTTTGCTAATCCATATGCGCGGAGTTGAGTGGTCCACTGGTTCCAGAAATTACGCTCCACCGAGCGCATGTATGCAAGCCAGGCTTTATGGAGTGAGTCGGTTGGTGGCTGGTTTCTAACTTGACTAGAACTAGACCAACCATTAGCACGTAAATAATCGGCATAATTAAAACTACTCACATCACTGATACCAAATACAGTGATCTCTTCAGCCGTATAATTTTCAGTTAGATAGGTGCTGAAGGCTGCAACGGTTGCACTATCAAAAGACAAGGTTGAAATAGCCCCTGCTGCTTCGTCCATAAAAAAATAGCTGGTACCTAAATCAATGGCCAGTTTTCCCGAAGCAATCATATAATCAAGAAATCCTTGTTTCGCAATAGAAAAGTTAGTCCCGATCGTACCGTCTAAGTTAGTCGGTAATGCTACCGCTTTAAGATCTGGATCGTCACTTGCAGACGTCTCCACATGCTGCAAAGCATAATAAGCGCCATAAGCAATTCCTTGTGCTTCCCAATCAGAAATACTGTTCTTGATAACTTCGCGTTGCTGGGGTGTCACTGTGTAGTCTATCCAGCCAAAGTCATCAACAATTACTTTTATTGACCCTCCAGGGGAAAAGATAGGCCTAGGCCCAAATAGAGTGCCACTATCTGAAGGGAGTGGTGTAATAGAGTTGCCTGTTGAGCTTGTACAAAACAGCACAAGCATAAGCAAGAGTGCATACTGCCTTAGCTTAATCATTCGCTCAAGTTTTCCCGTATTTCTAGCGAAATAAAGAGAATTATAAATATAGTGTAGATCATCTTCGGGATCTCAGCTTTGCGTAAGCCCCTACTTCAAACAAGTTTGTGCCATTTTCTTAACAAATAGACCTCAAGATTATAATGCCGATGTTCGCGGGTGCACTCACCCTCGCCCGCCGGTTAATGTCCCTTGTACATCAGTTTCTTACTAACGATTCGTAGAATTAATTGCGCTTTTTCCCGTTATTGCTAGGATCTGGCAGTAACTGCCATCTATAGACAAAAAAACCCACATGATGACTCACTGACCCCACCTGACGCTCGGTTGCGGCCAATAACCGGCTTCCAGCGCCTTCAATTCGGGATGGTAGAGTGACAGAAGCGGACGAAATGGGCCGGACGGTGCCGGAACCCAGTTCGCTTGTTCTTTAGGCGGCGGTTTTTTGTGACTGAAAATAATAGTGACCGACCAAAAGGCCTCGGCAGGTTGAGGCAATTACTCCCTGCAGGAAAAGCCAAAATACCCAAACCTGGCTCATTAAACTATGATTAAGCTAATTAAGAGGACAAAAAATGGCCAGAACAATATCATTAGCTTTTGTTCTACTAATGCTCTCAGGTTGTTTGCTCAATTCTTCGACAGCATATGCTTCTGATCAATCAATAAAAATTGCAGACTTAATTTTACTAAATGGTGAAATTTACACGGTCGATGTCAATCGTTCATGGGCCGATGCCGTTGCCGTTCGAGGTAATCAAATTATTTATGTGGGGACCAACGAAGGCGCTGCGGTATATAGAGGACAAAACACTCGGGTTATAGATCTGGGTGGGAAAATGGTTTTACCTGGATTCCAGGATGCGCATGTTCATCCGATTGAGGCGGGAATGGCCTACCTTGGCTGTAGCCTTCATGGTGGTAAATCGGCAGAGGATTATGTGCGCCTAGTTGCCAATTGTGCTGATAAATCGCCTAATGCTCCATTTATTGACGGCGGCGGTTGGACTATGGACCTGTTTGAAAATGGGCTGCCTGATAAAAAAATGCTTGATGCTGTGATTTCTGATCGGCCCGTCATATTGAAGTCTGCAACAGGTCATCAGGTGTGGGTTAATTCTAAGACCTTAGAAGTTGCTGGTATTGACGCCAATACTCCCAATCCGCCGAGAGGTCGGATAGATCGATATGAGGGCTCCAAGGAACCTAGTGGGTCATTGCAAGAAAATAGCGCAATGAATCTTGCATTTGATACAAGACCACCATATTCAACCTCTCAAATGCAAGCTGCATTGAAATTCGCGCAGCACTACCTAAATCAGTACGGCGTAACCACGGTACAAGATGCACTTTTGAAGCTAGATGGCAACGAGGCATATGTTGGGGGCCCGACCTATGCCGCTATGGACAAGTTAAACGAACTAACCCTTAGAGTAGTTGGCGCGCTAGTTTGGAACACTGATTTAGGACTAGAGCAAATCGATCGACTAATTGAAGCTCGGAATCGATTTAGTACGCCTCAATTTAATGCGCCCTCGGTGAAGATCTGGCTTGATGGAGTTATCGAAGTTCACACTGCGGCCCTACTAGAACCCTATACTGACCGTGATGATGATCATCGTGGTAATCTCTTAATTGCACCAGAGCTACTTGACACTATTGTTACGCGTCTTGATGCACTTGGCTTTCAAATTCATTTCCATGCCATTGGTGATGCTGCCATCCGCCATTCATTAGACTCTCTGCAAGTTGCTCGTCAGATTAATGGTGTGCGAGATAGTCGTCATCATATGTCCCATATCCAGCTTTTTGATCCAGCTGATATTCCTCGGCTTCGGCAATTAGATGTAGTGGCCAACTTCCAACCCTATTGGGCATGGGCAGATAAATATATCACTGAACTAACTATTCCTAAACTGGGAAGTGAGCGCAGCAGGTGGCTTTATCCTATGGGTAGTGTGCTTAATTCAGGTGCAATTGTTGCTTTTGGTAGTGATTGGTTTGTAACTTCTGGAAATCCGTTATTGGGAATAGAGACAGCTGTAACGCGCAGAGATCCTCTTACTAATACCAGTGAAGCATTCATTGATAGTGAGCGCATAAGTTTAGCTGATGCAATCGCGGCATATACCATAAATAGCGCCTACGTTAATTTTATGGAGAAGGACACTGGGTCAATTGAAGTAGGCAAACTAGCAGATTTAATCGTAATTGATCAAAATCTTTTTGAGATAGAGGCCCATGAGATTTCTAATGCTCAAGTTCTACTAACTTTGCTTGGTGGTAACCCAATCTATGGAGACTGGACATTAAAGCCTCACCTTAAAAACTTCGAATGATACTAGGTACTGTTTGTAAATAAACATACCTCTTAGTGAGTTGCGATCAAAAAAGGCCCGTGCGATGAAAAACATATTATTCTTTTTTTCTGTATTACTCCTATCTTCTCCCCATGTGTTTGGGAATGCTCTGGAAGTTGAAATCAGCTCGAACAAAACGGATGACTGGAGTATCTCATCGCCAGAAAATAAAGGCGTCGATGTTGCTGTATTAGAAGAGCTTCATCAAGAATTTGAAAACGGGAAACACGGATATATAGATAGTTTCTTGGTCATTAAAGAAGGCGATATAATTTTTGAAAGGTATTATGACGTTAACTACATCGCTCTAACTAAGTTCAGCAAGTTTGAGCAAACTAAGATTATGCAAAAAAATTACGGCGACCTTGCTACCGCTCAATACAATTATCATGACACAGATTGGCACCCTTTTTATAGGAACACAAAACTCCATACCATTCAGTCGGTCAGTAAAAGTGTCACCTCTGCCCTTTTTGGAATTGCAATTAGTCGCGGTGAAATTGCTGATCTAGATGCAAAAATCGTAGGATATTTCCCGCAATATAAGTCACTGTTTAGTGATCCCGTCAAACAGTCGATTACGATTAGAGACTTGCTAACAATGACTGCAGGTATCAAATGGGATGAATTCACCCATGCATATACAGACCCATCCAATGATGCTGCAAGCATGGAGAGTAGCGATGATTGGTTAAGATTTATTTTATCCCCACCAATGGAAGATGAGCCTGGGCATAGGTTTGTTTATAACAGTGGTATCACTATTTTACTATCCCATATTCTTCAGACATCTGTGAATATGTCGGTGGATGAATATGCCAGGAAGTATCTATTTGAACCTATGAGGATTAACAATTTCTTTTGGAAAAAAACGCCAACGGATTTAACAGACACAGAAGGTGGGTTGTATCTTTCTTCAAGAGACTTTGCAAAGATTGGGCTTTTATACCTCAATAATGGCAGATGGCAACATAATCAAATACTTCCGGAAGGATGGGTTACCTCGACCATGACACCAGCTGCCGATACTGGATATAGTGGCAATCAGTATGGCTTCCAATGGTGGCTTGCACCCTATCCAGGTGGGAAAGAAAAATGGATGTACAGTGGCAGCGGTTATGGCGGCCAATATCTCCTGATTATTCCCGAGCATGACCTCGTCATGGTATTTAATGGATGGAATATATTCGATATCTCGAGGCCAACGAAAGAGTATTTGTCATCAAGGGTTCTGAAGGCTATCGACAGGCATTAGAGAGACTAAAACACTTCTCACCTAATTTGACTGGATGGGGTATTCAGCTATGATTGGGTAATCAAGAAAAGAAAATCTAGAGATGACAAACATCACCATATAGCGGTTACCGTTCCAATATCGCTGAACGTAATCTCTTGGGGCTTGACGCAAAAAAAACTTGGATGCATGATTGGGGAAAGAAGAATAATATCTAAAAAGGAATACCATAATGTCGAAATTAAGTTCGTTGTTAATTAAATTCGCCGCCCTGTCGTTGATAATGGTGAGCGCCGCCGCGCATGCAGATGAAACTTGCATGTCACCTTATATGGCAAAAATTGTTGGTCAGGAAGATTTT
>CAWVTC010000128.1:0-4857 GCA_963933025.1 uncultured Dehalococcoidia bacterium
GGGATTTTAAAAAATTTAATCGTACTAGCGTGACATTTTCTAAAGACTCTTCACTCTACTTTAAGCAATTAATGCAAGAAAAATCTGTAATTATTATGAGTGGTCACATCGGCAATCCCGAAATTGCGCTAACTGCCTTACATGCTGCAGGCAGGGAATGGTTAGAAATCGTTGAACCCTTATCAAAACCATTGGATCAATTCCTTTCTCAAGTTAGAAGTCATACGGGTGCACATGTTGAAACAAATGGAATGAAAGGCGCACGTGCTGCACTTAAACAGTTACGTAAAGGAGGTATTGTGGCATTAATAGCAGATCGGAACATGTCAGAAGAAGGTGTTTGTGTTTCGGTATTTGATAGACACATCTTATTTCCTTCAGGTCCATGGCAATTAGCCCGTGCAAGTAGAGCAACAGTTTTTCCTATCTTTTGCTTTAGAGGTTCAAAGGGAAGCACAAAAATTTTTGTTAACGAACCTTTAGAAATTTCCTACACTGATAACGAAAAAGAGGATATACAAAAAGCTGCTCAACAATGGGCAACAATTTGGGCTTCACATTTGAAAACACATCCAACACAATGGTCAGTACTGGAAAACTTTTGGGAGAATCACCGCTGTGGGTAAGGCTGACTTACATCTACATACCAAACTTTCAGATGGAATGGCTTCAATTGAAGAGTTACTAGACTACGTCCAAAACAAGACAGATCTTGACGTAATTGGGATAACAGATCATGAGGACGTTAGAGGTGGACTAATAGCACAAGAATTAGCAGCCAAACATAATTATCGCTTTGACGTAGTACCTGGAGCAGAAATTACGTCAAGAGAAGGGCATTTGCTAGCCTTATTTATTGAACAAACACCAAAAATATTCCAATCTCTAGAACACACATTGGAAGCCATTCACAAACAAAAAGGGTTAGCCATCGCACCACATCCATTAAGTTGGTTAACACGCTCAGTAGGGAAAAAAAGTATCGATAACATCGTTGCTCAAGGTGAAATTGGTATTATGTTCGATGGTATAGAAACTGCCAATGCAAGTCTTGCTGGTCAAATAACCGCAAAACAAGTCCAGCTCCTAAACAAGACGACTTGGCAGCTCCCCGAATTGGGCGCGAGCGATGGGCATCATTTGGTACAAATTGGCTCGGCATGGACAAGCTTTACAGGGACCACATCTAACGATTTAAAAAAAGCTATCCAAACAAATACAACTGTTGCCCAAGAAGGGAAAAAACCTACCCTTAAAGAAATAGGCTATTTACAAATCGCTCTTGGTTTAATCTGGGGATTTTCTGCAACACCACGGCAAGTAGTTCGCCGAATTACCGAGAAAAATATCCAATGAAAATTGCATTAGTTTCACCTTATGACTGGTGTGTTCGTGGTGGGGTAAATGCACACATTTCCCAGCTAGCTGATCAATTTAGAGATTGGGGTCATCAAGTAATTATCATAGCCCCAGCCTCTGATAAAAAAGCCGCTGAACAGGAATGTATCGTCATGGGAGAACCGATAGCTCTGCCCGTCAGCGGTTCAATGGCAAGAATAACTTTCACTTGGCAACCCAAAGCAATTAAAGAGTTACTTGAAAAACAGCACTTTGACATAGTTCATTTACACGAACCACTCATGCCTTTACTTACCTATCAAGTATTAAGGTATTCACGTGCGATTAATGTCGGAACTTTTCATGCAGCGAAAGAAGGTGGCAATCGCTTCTACGGATACACAAAACCTCTCACGAAAAGATGGTTCCGGAAATTAGATGGCAAAATTGCTGTTTCCCCAACCGCATCTCAACTCGTCAGCAGGTATTTCGCAGGGTACTTCAATATTATTCCAAACGGGATTGCTTACGAACACTTCAGTACCAAGCGGCAACCAATTCCTGAATTGATGGATGGGAAATTAAATATCCTTTTTGTAGGCAGGCCTGAAAAACGTAAAGGCCTTCAATATTTACTACGTTCATATTTACAATTATATAAACAGGATAAAAACATCAGACTGATTGTTGTTGGAGCAGGTAACTTTGAGCGCTATGAACAATTCATGAAACGTCGTGGAGCAGATGTGACTTTTAAATCAAATGTTCCCTATGAAGAACTTCCCCGCTATCACAACAGTGCTGATATTTTCTGCTCACCTGCTACTGGTAATGAAAGCCAAGGAATCGCAATTTTAGAGGCTATGGCAGCAGGAATTCCTGTTATTGCAAGCAATATAGATGGGTTTGCAGGCGTAATCACGGATGAATTCGATGGGTTACTTGTAAAGCCAAAAAGTGAAGATGCAATTACAAATGCAGTCTTACGGCTACGAAACGATCCTTTGCTACGAAAAAACCTTGGAAAACGTGGCCAATTACAAGCACAAAGTTATTCATGGAACAGTGTCGCACGAAAAGTAATTGCCTACTACGAACGATTACAATATGAAAAACAACAATTCGAGAGCATCCAAAAAGCAAGCCTTGATAATTAACCCCTAATGCCAATTCAAATTCTTCCTAGAAAACTACCCAGAAACATCGCAACCTTCATTGGAAATTCTGGAGCAAAGCTCGGTATTGACCCAAATGCTATTACATCCTTTGGCCTTCTAGGTGCAGTTTGTGCAGCTTGGCTTGTTGGAACAAACTTTTTACTCACTGCGGGAATTTTATATTTGTTTTTTAGCGCACTGGATTTTGTAGACGGAGCTGTAGCTAGAGCGTCAGGAAAAGCATCACCTTTTGGAGCAGTCCTAGATGCAGTATTAGATAGGGCTGGGGAAACAATAATGATTACGGGTTGTGTTTGGTATTTTGTCTACCGCGATGAACATTGGCAAACACTAGTAGCATTAGTTGCAATATTTGGAAGCGTGGCCGTCAGTTTCATAAAATCAGAAGGGGAGCGAAGAGGTTTTGAAATATATGAAGGGTTTTTCAGACGCCAAGAAAGAGTCATGATCCTAGGGATTGGATTGATCGCTGATGGACTTACAATTGCAATAATCATTCTTGCTTTGCTAGCAAACATCACCGCATTGCAAAGGTTATTTTTACTCGTAACTCGTATAAAATCACAAAGCTAAACGACGTTTAAATACAGTACTGAAGACAAATATAGAAATTGCAACCAACCCCAAGCCCACACCTCCAAAAATAAAACCCTTACTAGTAACACTTATAGTAGAAGTATTAATATCTTCAGAATCGCTAAGTTGGCTAGAAGGACCAACAGCTTCAGCAGGTTCACTAACATTTATCTCTGGAGACTCAACTTCTAGTTCAGAAAGATCAAAAGAGCTACGGAATGCTGATTCGAAATCAACTAGGTTAAAACCATAAGTCAACTCCAATGCATCATCATATCGTTTCCCATCTTTTATAGTTGCAAAAAATTGCGAAAATTTATCCGGCCCTCCAAATTCAATGAGAAAACCAACCATCGCATAAGCTTGCCCATAAAAGAGATTTACTTGGATAGCCTCTGCACTGGCAGTGGCCATTTCAGAAAAAGGAATTAGTCGATCAAATGAAACCGCGATATTAAATGCACTCACATAACCTGAACCTGGATCGCGTTGCCCATACACGGCAGTACCCTCGTCAAGCCAGCTTGGCAAACGGCCAAAAGCACCTATGCCTGCCGCATCTGTAAGGATATGCACATATTCATGACGCAATGTTTCAATTGGATCACACGCCCCATCTGTCACATAGATGGTATTCGCTGCAACCTTCACTCCACAAGTATAAGTTTGTGCGTCAAACGCAGTATTGCGCCCTGGTAGAGCTTCAAGCATTTCTGATTCTGCAGAAAAAAGGACTACACCAACTGGACCTGAATCAAGATCAGTCTTTAAAAGCTGACGACCAATCACCTCGTAAGTTTGCGTAGCGGCATCAAGCAGATTTTGGGCTAATTTTAATCGATTACCATAAAAATACACGGCTGCAATTGAATTTTCCACAGCTACCCAATCATTACCCGATGGTAAAAAAATAAAGGAGTCCTCTTCGCTTACAAATTCCGATCCATCTATCAAGATCACTTCCCAAAAATAAGTAAATGTGGTTCCAACTGGAACGCTAATATCCGAACCACGCGTCACTACTTCAACCTCAGTAGACACCGTACTTGAATGGGTAAAGTTTTTAGGTGAACCACGTGCCCGACCAAGGCCTGAAATCATATATCTTAAAGTTATCTCCTCAATTTCAATTGGAGCAGTAACATCAAGTGAAAAAATTAAGGACCTTGGAAAATTATTCTCAACGGATGATTTAAATGTTACGGACTGCCCATTGGCTGGCTTCACACATAGTAATAGTAAAAAAAAGCAGCAGAGCATTGGAACTACATATTTCATGCTGTTAAGCCTTCTATCTGATCTTCACCAACACGTGAACGCAGAAAAGCAGCAATTAAGTCATCTAAATTCCCATCCAAAACTGCTGCAGCATCACTGGTTTCAAAATCGGTCCGATGATCTTTAACCATTTTATAGGGGTGTAAAACATACGACCTAATCTGGCTACCGAAAGCCATATCCATATGCTTTCCTTTAAGGCGCTTATGTTCTTCCTCTTGACGAATCATTTCCTGTTCTAACAAACGAGATTCCAAAACCTTCAAAGCGCTTTCACGATTTCGATGCTGAGATCTCTCATTCTGGCATGAAACAACAATTCCCGTAGGTAAGTGAGTAATTCGAATTGCAGTTGAATTCTTCTGAACATTCTGCCCACCATGCCCACTAGCTCTAAAAACATCAACCCGCAAATCATCAGGCACAATCTCAATCTCTGTTGAAGAAACCACTTCAGGCATTACTTCAACTTTTGCAAAAGAAGTAT
>CAWVTC010000129.1:0-4791 GCA_963933025.1 uncultured Dehalococcoidia bacterium
TGGATATAGAAGTTAACTCCTGCACCAGCTAATGAAGAAAGGTTGTTTGATACATATACATCAAATCCTGCTGCACGACCAATATTACCATTTTTCAGGTCGTCTCGGTTAGCAACAGTACCATATGATACGAATCGGTCATCCTTGAGCAACATACCCTCAAACCAAGGTGGAACTACAACCCAACGTCCCTGAGTAGGAACGTTTTGTTCAGTCATCGCAACACCTGCGTTTACTAAAGATACGTATGCGTTTGTATCAAGAGCCGCAGTGCCGATAGTTAATACCGCCCCTGCTGCGCCAGTTACATTATTTGTTGATCCAGCCTGCAGTACGCTTGCTAGATATGTGTCTACTGCATCAGACATCTGATATGCAGCTTCCCTCGTGGCAGCATCCATCAATTTTGGCTTCTGCTGCCATCGGTCTATGTCATCAATCTCGAAATTGAAGTATTTAGCTTGTGTGATTTCAAGAACCATGTCAGAACCTTGCAATGTCTCGGGGTTATTAATAGTCCCGTTCTTTGCATAGTCTGCAATAGTAATTGTTCCCAAGCTGTTTATCCGCACAGAGTCACCAAAGTTCTTGATTTCTCCTTCATAATCGCGGTTTAGACGAGCCGCAAATACATGCGCCTTATCTAAGTTTTCGAGAATTCTGCCAGACCAAATTTGAGGTATAAAATTATCAATAGCCATTGCTATTACTCCTTATACTCCATTTTGCAAAACTTTATCGACTACTTCTTTTGGGATAGCAGCGATTTCGCTTTGCGTCATTTTTGACAATTTCTCAAGATTCAATCCTCGATACGACGTAGATCCACCAGCTCTAGAAGGTGAAGCTCCATTTTGGGGGTCGGCACTCTTTCTTTTTGAGCGTCGAGCCGTAGAAGTATCTTCACTAGCCATGCCATCTATAGCCGCTTCCGCAGCTACGATTGCTTCAGCCATTGTCTGCCCAGGTTGCATATTCCAAATATCAGTAGGGAGTAGATTAGGATCTACCCCTTTGCCTTTTGCATAAGCTAATACTTGGTCAGATGCAGATTGTAGTTCAGATTCATTTATTGCTGAATTACTAGTCGTCTCATTAGATTGTCCAAGTTCTTGCATCAATTCAGATCGTAATGTTTCACGGTCAGAAGCTTTTTCAAGTGCAGCGCGTTGGTTATTCAATTCAGTCATTACATCTTCCGATGCAAAATCCTTCATTCCTAATTCCATTAAACTGCGTAATTGATTGAGTTCTTCACGTATTGATCCAATATCATCCTGTGATGCCATAGAATTTGTACGATTTTGAAGTTGGTCAAGGGCTGATGTAGCACGACCGAGCATTGGACGTAATTTTTCCAATTCCTCTTTTGTTGCATATTCAGTCTCAAGAACTTCTACTGTGTCGTCTTCCTCAAGAATAAATGTATCCTCGGCAATATCGTCGCCGGGAGCATCCATATTACTTTGAGAAATAGGAGCAGTCTCGTTAACCACTTGGTTCTCCTTTCAATGATTGTCTCTTATACCATATAAAACGTCAACGACTAACCATCTGGCTAGCCTGTTGTCGTTGCGGTCTAATTCGCCCAATCATTACTAGATCATCTCGTAATGCCGGGGTTTCCATAAGTAAGCTTTTTCGAGCTTGTTGAATATGCGGGTTTATCTTTCCATTTATCGCACTTAAAATATATGCAACACGCTGTTTTTGTGGATCTGGATTAGCAAATAAATCTTCAATCATTGTTGAGAAAGAATCATAAAACTCAGGGATGTCTTCACCCAAAACAGCCGTAATCGCTTGTTGAATAATAGGCTTTTCGTAGATTTGTTGAGCTACATCGTAATATCCACTTTGATTAATACGTGTACGAGCATCCCAAAAAGGTTTAAATACAGGGTGTATTCGCGCTGGTGAACGACTCTCAATAGCATTTACTTGAGCAGGAGTCCATTCACGCTGTAACTCAGCAAGCTTTCTATTAAAGTCATTCCAGATTACAAAGTTTGTACCTGCAATAGTTGAACTATCTAACGCTTGATAGTATTGAGACAACGCCCGTTGCATAGGATCAGAACTTACAGGATTGCTAGTTAACTGATCGAAAAATCTATCTTGCGTTTTCTTGGCTTTCCATGACCGATAACGAATATCAGTCAATTCAGATAATACTTTAGAGATATCCATAGGAATAGTTTGATCCCCATAATTTGGTTCTCCATTACGCCATTTTACAAATGCACTAGCTAAAGCTTCTTGTTCTTCCATTGCTATATCATCAATTAAAATTTTATTTAACTGACTCTGCGCTCCCTCATCACCACGATGAGCACGTTTTTGTAAAGATTCAATATTTAACTCATCATAGATAGGATGCATTTCATCGAATAGAGTTTTAGCTTTGCCTGTTAAATCACGATAGTTATTTACCGTAACGGTTTGCATGGCATTTAAATCATTACGAAACAATAACCCGACTTCTTCTTGTTCTTCTAACGTAAGCGAATCAACCCATTCTGTAACTTTATAATTTCGCCTCTCATTCGGAGTCATAGGAGACGCCTTCATACCTAAGAACGCACCAGCCATAACAAATGGACTTTGTGCTCCAGCAGTACCTTTTGCAATATCTTCTGCTACATCACCAATAAAGAAAGGAGTATACGAATTGGCTGCCATTCGAGCAGCAGTTTCGATAGTTTGAATTGGGTCTTTTACTGGTTCTACAATTACTTGGTTACCAGCAAAATCTTGTCCTGAAATAACATCCCAGGTACGCCCAATAAGCGGAGAGGCCTTTGACCGTAGAGTTCTTGTTACAGCAGCTTCTGGACCTTGCACCATACCACTGACAATCAATCCCATTAATGAATCATAAACACCTAGCATAGAGATGTCTCTGCCGCCTACATTTTTAATTTTTAATGCATTTGTATTGAAATATGCCTCACCAGTACGTTCATTAACACTCCATAAATTATATTCAGTAGTTTCATCACGCACTTCATTTAATACAGTAGTCAGTGCAACTGCACTCATCATTGTAGTAAGCATATATTTACGGGCTAAATCGCCAGCTTCATCACTACGAAATGCTGCATCCCGTACCATTCGTAGCTGTGAACGGAAAAATCTTGGAGCAAATAAAGCAACCTGCGATATGGAACTTGGTCGATAATCTTGAGCCATTCCTGTTGCATTGTTTATCACTGATATTTGTTTACGCCACTGGTCCTCACTCATTTTAGGTATCGGTTTGCCATCTGCTTGAGCAACCATTTTTTGTATAAAATTGCCTTGCTCTAACTTTTTAGCCATCAGGAATCTAAAGATATTACCCGTTTCAGCAAAATGAAGGTTGGATAAGTCTCGGCCCGTACCTAACGTCGATGCAATCCATTTTGTAGTAGCAGTACGGTCTGTGAGCTTACCTAATGCTTGCTGTAATGGTGTATTTTTTTGCAAAAGATATTCTTCGTTTCCTTGAGGATCAACTAATGCTAATCCTCGACGCATCATCTTTAACCATTCTTCACGATTTTCTTCATACCATGCAAGCTTTGCCGCAGGATTACCTAACCAAGAACTAGTAACTAACCACCATGCCTTAGCTGCCTCTACAGGATGAGTTCCCATAGCAAATAATCCCTGGATTGTTGTAGCTGACATATCGAGAGTGGCACTTGCTGCTCTCATCTCGCCATTGATTTTTGTCCAATTTTCACCCGCGCTTCCAAATAAAGGTTGCGGCGGTTGCAATGATGGAGTTGCTGCAAATTGCCTTTGCACTGAGGGCAACGTTCTTACGGTTGTGTCCAAAGAAGAAGAAACCCCGCCTAAATCAGAAAGACTTTGCAAGCCGTTATATCTTCTTACTTCATTTTGGTACAAATTTTCTGCCGCAACTGACTCTCTTTCAGCCGTATATTTCTTTTGCTTTGCAGCTTCTAAAGACTCATCATATTCTGTAAGTCGATTTTCTATTTTCTCTGAAACTTTATTTGCCATACGTTCAGATTTATTACTTAAATTCACCATTCTTCGAGTTACTAAAAATCCTTCTCTATGCCTTGCTTGCATTAACGCTTCAGTAACCTTGCGTTTGATTGCTGCGTTTGTAGCCGTTATATCTAAAGAAGTAAATGCTTTCTCTAACTGATTTTTGTCTACACTACGGTTAATATCATCCAGTTCGTTAACGGCTTTTTCAGCTTCTTTCATTAAGTAAGAATATTCTTTAACCATTTGCTTCATGTACTTAAACATATTTTTAACGGCTAATTGTCCTTCAGGAAGAATTGGCTGCATAACTCGTGAAACATAAGCTTCCCCAAGAACAGACCGAAACTTCTTATCCGTTGGCATCCAATCGACAATTTCTTTGTTGAGAATAGCGTCACGAGTAACTAGCCCTGAATTAATTGCTTCAACATATGTTGTACCTTGGCTACGTAAAGCTTCATCAGCAGCATCTATTTTATCGGCAGATTCAACAAGCCTTCTTCGTATAAGAACCATAAGCTTGGGGAATGTAGGCATTTTATCGTGTGGATAATATGCTCTAGTTCGATCTGGAATATCTAATATTTTACGTAATTCCTCTACTCGGCCATCAAGATATTGCAAAAATTGTTCTGTTCGCCTACCAGTACCACCATCACGACCACGCCTTAATTCAGGCGTGTAACCTGAACCAATATCAAATGTCCCTGCTTCTTGAGAGATATCATTTAGATTCCTTCTTATGTGAGGATACCCACCTTTAGGATTGCGATACGCTAACGGCGT
>CAWVTC010000130.1:0-4787 GCA_963933025.1 uncultured Dehalococcoidia bacterium
TTGCTTCCACTGGGCACTCAGGTTCGCATAAAGTGCAGTCAATGCATTCTTCTGGATCTATGACTAGCATGTTTGGTCCTTCATGGAAACAGTCTACGGGGCACACCTCCACACAGTCGGTGAGTTTGCACTTTATACAGCTGTCCGTGACTACATAGGTCATTGTTTAACCCTCTTTTTGACTACTCAAATATAAGTATGGGTATTGTAGCTTCTACCGTGGTTTTTGCAGCTAAATTTTCTTCTGTTTCCCCCCTCTAGTAAGCTATAAGGAAGAGAAGCTGTTTTTGCAAAAATTAAATAAAAATATGAATACTTCAAAAAAATTACTTTATTCGGCTGTGTTTTTTTTAATTTCTATGGATTTTGCTGCTGCACACCACTCATTCGCTTTTGAATTTGATCGTAATCAAAATATGAATTTAGAAGGTGAAGTGACTTGGGTAAGGTTTTCCAATCCTCATGTAACTTATAGGATAAGGACACAATTAGAAAATGGAGTAACTGAGGAGTGGCAAGTACAAACACATAACGTTGGTGTGCTACTCGGATTAAATTGGGATAAAGATACTATTAAAGTAGGAGATACGATAAAGCTTTCTGGTGCTTTAGGTAGAAGTTCTTCTAAAAAGATTTTTATGGAATGGGTGACATTAGCAAGCGGAGAGGAACTTAGTATTTTAGATGGAGCGTCATCAAGTGCGTACGATATTGTAGAGATAAATGCCGATCCTAATAAGTCTTATGGGATAACGTCTACAGAACATCCATACGATATAACAGGAGCATGGAATAATAGGTATAAGTTTCAAATAACAGCAGGGGACTTAGAGCCAAAGCCAACACCCTTTACTGAAGAAGGAAGAAGGGTCTATGAGGCAACTAAAGAATGGGAGGATCCAGCTAAAACTTGTTTTCCGACAGGACTACCGAGGTCTTTTGGCGCGCCATTTAATTTAGAAATAGTTGATGCTGGAGACTACTACTTAATGATTGACTGGGGAGGAGTGAGAAGAATTTGGTTAGATGGAAGAGAGGCACCAGAGGGATTATTAGCTAGCCCAATGGGTTTCTCCACTGGCGAATGGGAAGGCAATAGTTTGATTGTTAAAACTTCTCATCTCTCTCCAAGTTGGCTTGATGGATTGGGATTGCCTATGTCTGGAGAAGGCACAAGAATTGTTGAAGCTTATACTGTAAGCGAAGATCAACTGACCATGGATAGAAAAATGATTATTCATGATCCGTATTACACAGAGCCACTTATTCGAGCAAGAGGTTCAGCTAGAGATGATGATATTCAATTTCAATTAGTATCAGGAACTACTCCATGTGACCCAACTGGTCATTATCGCGATATGTGGGATCAAGGCCCTTTAGAATCACTATGGGATTTTAATTGATTTTAGAACAAAGGTTTTAAGAAGAATAAAATCTTGTGTGGCTAATCTGTTATTAGGGTCCTAAGAGCTACCGTAGGCATTTTCAATAAAAAACAGATAGAAACTTTTCATGTTGCATGGCGAATACTATATTTTATAAACCATTGTTTTCTTAATATTAAACAGCGCTATGAAGCATATGAGCTGGCCTATAAGACCGGTTAATTTTGAAGGAGATTTTTATGAGTGAGGTTGGCGTTGAGTATCGTAATAACTTGGCAGTTATAACCATTGATAGCCCGCCAGTTAACGCTCTATCACAACCTGTACGGTCAGGGGTCATTGCCGCAATGGAGGCGATTAAACTAAATCATAACGTGGAAGCTATTGTTCTTATTTGTGCTGGGCGAACATTTTGTGCTGGAGCAGATATACGCGAATTTAGTAAACCTCCGCTTTCACCTCATCTTTCAGATGTTGTTTCCTGTATCGAATGTACCGAAATACCTGTCGTTGTAGCGATGCATGGTACAGCTCTCGGAGGAGGGCTTGAGCTTGCTATGGGATGTCACTTCAGAGTTGTTGATCCAAAAGCACAAGTTGGCCTTCCAGAGGTAACTTTAGGGCTGTTGCCTGGGGCGATGGGGACTCAACGCTTACCTCGATTAATAGGTGTAGAAAACGCATTAGATATGATGATTTCAGGTAGACCTGTGGATGCTAAAACTGCTCTCAGTTTAGGCATTGCAGATCAATTGATCGAGGACGAAGTTCTTTTGAATGGTGCTATTGCATTTGTGAACAAGTTGTTGGCTGAAGGCAAACCTATTCGACGTGTCCGAGATCTTATTGTTGATCCGGTTTCAGCAGATTTTTTTGATGAATACCGTAAAAAAATAGCCTTTAAAACACGAGGCTTAATATCTCCAGACAAAATTATTCGTAGTGTCGAATCATCTATCAAAATGGCTTTTGATGAAGCGTCAATTCAGGAAAGAGGTTTTTTTAGCGAATGCAAAAAATCCTCACAATCTAAGGCGTTAAGACATATTTTTTTTGCTGAGCGAGCAGTTGCAAAGGTTCCTGGAATTTCTGTTGAAGCCTGTCGGCGTCAGATAGATGAAATCTCCGTAATTGGTGCGGGCACTATGGGGTCAGGCATCGCCTACACTGCTCTGCGGGCCGGTTTTAAGGTGACTTTGATAGATAGCGAAAGATCAGGGCTTGAGCGGGGTGCAGAGGCGATAAAAGGTTTCTTTGCACACGACGTTGCTCGCAGAAGAATAGATGATGTAGGTATGAAGAAAGGTCTAGCACGATTACAGACAACGCAGAATTTTGATTCTGCTGCTAACTCAGATCTTGTGATTGAAGCAGTTTTCGAAAATATGGCTATAAAAAAAGAAGTTTTTCGAACTTTAGATAAGATCTGCCGTCCTGGTGCAATATTGGCGACCAATACTTCGACATTGGATGTAGATCAAATAGCGGCTGCAACGGGACGACCAGAAGATGTGATTGGGCTACATTTTTTTAGTCCTGCCCATATTATGCGTCTATTAGAAATTGTACGTGGAGCTAACACAGCAGATGATGTTTTAGTAACAGCACTCGCTCTTTCAAAACGGTTACAGAAGGTCGGAGTGGTTGTTGGTAACTGTTTTGGTTTCGTTGGGAATCGAATGCTCCATGGTTATGGACGGGAAGCCCAGTTTCTTTTGTTGGAAGGTGCATCTCCAGAACAAATAGATGGTGCGCTCCAAGAGTGGGGAATGGCTATGGGCCCTCACGCTGTGGGTGATCTAGCAGGACTTGATGTGGGATACAAAATTCGTCAGGAGAGAACTGACCAACCTGAGGATCCTTGTTTTTATCGTATTGCTGATATGTTGTCTCAAGCTGGAAGATTTGGACAGAAAACGGGTAAGGGTATGTACCTATATAAACCGAATTCGCGTGCACCTGTCTCTGATCTAGAGGTGCAAGAGATGATTGATCGAGAGGCAGAATTACTGGGTGTGGAGCAGCGAGAGATTAGCACTAAGGAGATTACAGAACGGTGTATCTATGCCTTGATCGTAGAAGGTTCAAGAATTCTAGAAGAAGGTATTTCACTGCGATCTGCTGATATTGATGTTGTATGGACTAACGGTTATGGATTCCCACGCTATCGTGGGGGACCAATGCACTATGCAGATGAAATAGGGGTGCAGCGGGTATATGAGGCAGTATGTGAATTACGTGATCGCTTTGGCTCAACCTACTGGGAAGTGCCAACATTGTTAGAAGATTTAGGGACTACCGGCAGAAAGTTTGCTGATTTATAGGTTAGCGAGTTTCTACAGAAACCTGTTCCACTTCTCGCCATACTCTTAGCAGATTTCCACCCCAGAGCTTACGAATATCTTCCCTATTATAGCCTCGATTAACGAGTTCTAATGTTACGTTAAAGGTTTCTGCAGCATCAAACCACCCTAAGAGACCTCCGCCACCATCAAAGTCAGAACTCAGTCCAACGTGGTCAATACCTATTAGATTGACAGCGTGGTCGACGTGATCAATGAAATCACTGACACTTGCATAGCCGATAGTCGATAGTCTGTCTTTTATCTCAATGCGCTGTTCATTCGTAAGATTCCACCACTGACTGATTCTTTCTATGCCGTAATCAGCAAGGATTTTTTTAGTTGCTTCTACTTGGGTGATATTTTGCTGTTTTACGAAGGTTGCTAAGGCCGTTGCCTGCATGACACCACCATTTTCTTTGAGCGCTAGAAGTGTCTCATCATCCATATTGCGGTAATGATCGGTAAGTGCGCGCGTATTGGAATGTGATGCGATAACAGGTGCGTTCGATAAACGTATGGCATCAAGTGCTGCCTGTTTAGAAATATGCGAAATATCCACCATCATTCCAATACGATTCATCTCAGCTATTACTTGCTCTCCAAATTGACTTATTCCATCGTGTTCTGAATTACTATCACCAAATTGAGGTCGTGGTTGAGCAGAATCCGAAATATCATTATGACCGCTATGAGCTAGGGTCATATAGCGGGCTCCAAGCTCATAGTATTTTTCTAACAATGACAGATCAGTACCAATTACATAACCATTTTCGATGCCAATTGCTGCAACGAGTTTTCCAGAGGCATGAATTCGTTCGATATCATTTGCAGAGTAAGCAAGCTCTATAGAGTCCGGGTACATTTCGTTAGTCATGCGATGTATAGCATTGAACTTTTTCATTGCATTCGCTTGGGCTTGCTCATAATTTTCTGGTGTGCGTTCGGTTTGTCCTACGTAGACAATAAAGAAAGCGACGTCTAACCCTCCCTCACGCATTTTTTCCAAATTAACCTGACGAGCAGCATTTAATGGATCAATAGTTTCGGTGGCAAAGTT
>CAWVTC010000131.1:0-4681 GCA_963933025.1 uncultured Dehalococcoidia bacterium
TAAATCGATGGGAAGACCTTTTCCTGTTTTTTCTCGATGTTCTAGTACTTCTAATGCACCAAGTGATGCTGCTAAGCCGCTAAGATGGTCACACATTGAATAGCCTAGCCCAACATCATGCTGTTCTGGATAATTAGTTGCCCAAGTTAGCCCTGTTAAAGCATGGATAGTTGGGGCAAATGTCACAAAATCACTCCAGGGACCACTGCTTCCCATTCCGGCCATAGATATAACGCTTAATCGAGGGTGGTTAGGTGCCAAAGACTGATAATCTAGACCCCATCGTGCTAAAACACCCGCTGAAAAATTTTCAATGATTATGTCGCAATTACCGGCCAATCCTTGAGCAGCCTCTTTCCCTTGCTCGGTGCTAATATCGATGGATACACTTTTTTTGTTTCGATTCCAACAATTGTAGTAAGGGTGCTGTGGATTATTTGCTCCGGCATTTCGGGATGCAGTGCCTACCCGAATTACCTCAGCACCTAAATCTGCAAGGATTCGTGTCCCAAATGGACCTGCTAGAACATGCGTAAAATCTAAAATACGTATTCCTTGAAGTGGTTCGTGATTAGTATGCTTACCCTGTGCGCCACTTTTCTCACGGGTTTGTTTCCATAAGTCATTTGAAGCAATAGCTGGTTGCAAATGAGTATTGTTTTCTGTTATCCGAAAATAATTTCCTGGAAATTTTGTAACGCCATAATTGGGAATTGCTTGATCTTTGAAATACTTTCGAGCTTTTGCTTGAGCACTCTGAACGGCCTCCCCGATGTTCCACACTGCACCAAAAGGTAAACGTCGTGCTTGGCCTTCACTAAATAGTTCCTCCGCATCATTAACCGAGACCCAATTGCGCAATGTTTCCATTATGAGAGGCATTTTTTTTACGAGAGAAATAAGATCGGGAAATTTTTCCTTGTCTGCAAGTTCTCTCCCAAAACCAGTCTCGTTGAGCCAAGGAATCAGAGTTTCTTGTAATCCAAGCGATGAGGTCACCATCACCCCTCTACCATTGCGATCGTTGTCTACTTCATATCCACCACTCCAATGCAGGCTACCTTGCCTTTTAGCCACCGGATCCCAACGACCTTCTGGGAAAAACCACTGCATCAAAATTTGTTCAGTACACGTGACCATTGCTTCATGGATTGATAGATCAACCTTTTGAGGTTGCGCAGTTATATCACGTAAACGCATTGCTGCGAGCGCGCTAATTGCTCCATAGAAACCTGCCGCATTGTATGTTTGATAACCATAACTATTCAACGGGGCTTTATCTGATGTTCCAGTTATAGAAACCCCTCCGCTAAGAGCTCCTAGGATAAGATCGTTAGCAGAAATATTTGCCCAAGGTCCTTCTAAGCCCATTGGGGTTATGGCAAGGTGAACAAGATCTTTTGTCAGATTTTGAAGTAAATCATCTGGGTATTTGTTATTACTCGATCCCCAATCTTCGATAAGAATATCTGCCTGGTTAACTAATTCAAGAAATTCTTTTTCACCTTGAACTCCATCCGATAATGTAAATAGTTGTTTTCCCGCATTAAACCAAGTATTTTGAATCGAGATCGAACTATCTCCAAAAAAAGGAGGCTCACTATCAAGAGGGTCTTTATTTTTTGGAAAAGCTCTTATGACATGTGCTCCTGCCTCAGCTAAAAGTCTTCCCGTTAACACACCATTCCAACCACATTGTTCAAGTACATTTACACCAGAAAGTGGTAGCTTTCCACTCATATTATATTTTTAACGGAAATAATCCGAAGCACAATTTTTTGTCTTTGAGAAGTTACCATTTTACAAATGAGTAGTAACCCCGCCATCGATGTTAAAAACCTGACCAGTTATATAATTTGATGCTTCTGATGCCAGCAACACTACTAAAGCTCGAATTTCAGAAGGTTCACCAAATCTTCTTGCTGGTATAAAACGCAACAAACGATTCTCTTCTAGTACATCTGAGCCCCTACCTGATGTCCAATTCATCCAGCCACTTGCTATACAGTTGACCGTTATTTGGGGTGAGAGCTCCTGACTTAATGCAAGTGTTAATCCTGTTACTCCCGCTTTAGCACTTGCATACGCAGCAGTATTGCTAATTCCTCTCGATCCAAAAATGCTACTTACAAAAATTATTTTCCCCTTACTGTCTTTAAGATCACGTACATAGGAGCGAGCTGTTGCAAATGCACCATGAAGATTAACCTGATGAATTTTACTAAATTCCGAATCACTTGTTTTGATAAGAGGTTTTGCCAAAGCTAAATCCGCGTTGTACACAACAACATCAGGGCAGCCAAATTCCTTGGTTATTTGTTTTAATCCAACCTGGATATTGACCGGTAAGGTGACATCCCAGCCTTGACTCATAGTTTTCCTACCAAGCTCTCTAATTTTTTTACTTGCACGCTTAGCAGCCATTACCTCATCCCCATTCATTGTGGCGGAAGCCGTAGCCACATCAGCACCTGCTTCCGCTAAAGCAATAGCTATTGATTCACCTGAAGGATTTGCAAATCCTACAACTAGAGCCTTTTTGTTAGATAAATCAAATCCGGGAGAGCGTTGCCATTCAGCCATTAATTCCTTCTCCTTCAATCTTATCGAGTTGATAACCGGTAGGTGCAACACCACCGGCAAGTCCCCCACCATCAATGCAAAAATTTGCTCCTGTAACGTAAGAAGATGCATCAGAACAAAGAAAAAGAGCTAGTGGCCCTAATTCCCAAGCTTCACCCAAACGTCCCACCGGAATAAATTGTCCCCTTTCAATTTGCTGTTGGCTTTCTTCAGTGTTAGCTGCAGGCTGCTGCGCGACAAGTCCTGGAGTTATGCAATTTACTCGGATATGATCACGCGCTACAGCGGCAGAAACTGTTTGTGTCAGATTAATAACACCTGCTTTTGAAGCTGCGTAGCCAGGGCTTTGCGGTGTTGCACGCATCCCCATACCGCTAGCTATATTCAAAATAACCCCAGTTTGTTGCTGTTGCATGATTGGAATCACACTTCTGGTGCAATAAAAAGTGCCATCTAAATTCACTGCAATAGCATCTCTCCACTCATCATCACTTAATTCCCACACTTTCTTCCCTCGTCCAGGCCCATCGCCAATGCCTGCATTGTTAACAAGAATATCTAGCCTTCCAAAAGATGCTAGCGTTTGTGTAATCAAATTTTCACATGAAGAGCTTTTTGTAACATCTGCTTGGATTGTAAGAATTTCACGTCCAACTTCACTGCTTAAGTTTTGTTGTGCTTGTTGTAAGCGCTGCTCTCCTCTAGCAGCAATACAGACTTCAGCACCTGCAAGTGCAAGAGAACGAGCGATTTCTAGACCAAGTCCATGACTGCCGCCAGTCACAATAGCAGTGCGGCGTGGTGGTCCACTTAAACTAACTTGTTCTTGTAAGGAGTTCATCTTAACTTCTTGATTGTAGCTGATATCCGGATTCGTGTAGCCTATGTTGGTGATTTTAAAATGATTAACTATAAGAGACGTAATTTAAGACTTGTTCATACTTCTGATGTACATTTGGGTGCATTTTCGTCTAGCCCCCGTGGACGTGAAGACGAACGTAACAAAAAGATGGAAAATGCATTTTCAGCAGTGATTAATTTAGCGATTAAGGAAAGTGCGGATATTTTGCTTATTGTGGGTGATTTTTTTGACAATGGGCGAGTAAAGGATGATGTCTTAGATTTTGCTGCCAGGGAAATAAATCGTTTTCCTGGTGAAACAGTGCTTCTTCCAGGAAATCATGATCCAATAGGTAAATTCGGTCCGTATGCTAGGTTTAATAGTAATTTAATCGCATCACGACTACATCTGTTGAATAACCCGGCTGGCACAACTCTTTTTTTAGATGGCTATGATCTTCAAGTTTGGGGCCGTGCAGTTGACGATGACTGCACTATTCGTCCATTACAAGATGTACCGAGTCTTGATAAAAAATCATGGTCTATAGCAGTCGCCCATGGCCATTTTGCGTTAGATGGTCGAGACACCGAACGTTCCCTACGAATTAGCCCTGAAGATCTTAAGCTAATCGATCGAAAATTTGATTACATCGCATTAGGACATTGGGAGGTGCAGCAAGTAGTTAGTGCACATGGAGTAGAAGCAGTTTATTCAGGTGCTCCTTCCCCTTTTTCTTCAGATTCTGTTGGTTCAGCGGTCATTATTGACTTGAAAGAGGGCCAAAAAACAGTGTGGAATCCAACAGCTTTGGAAAAATATCTTTAGTATCGAATTGCGCCACCCTTAACACCGTTCTAGTCTGAACATATGGCAGGGTAGCTCAGATGGTTTAGAGCGCACGACTCATAATCGTGAGGTCCGGGGTTCGATCCCCCGCCCTGCTACCACTTCCCTTTCATTAAACAATCTACTTATTTTAATTAGATTGTTGCAAATGCAGTTACCTGAGGTACGCTATTCCTCTAAGAAGAGGTAGTTATGGAAGATGAAATTAAACAATTAAAAATTAGAATAGCTAGGCTAGAAGCCGAAAGGGCTGTTCAAAGTACCTTCACTGAATATCTTTACAATCTTGATATTGGTTATACAGACGGAATAATGGATGTCTTTGCCGAAGATGCACATTTGGAAGTAGTTAATTTTCCCCCTGGAACGATGAAAAATTTAGATTTCCATGGCAGGGATGAGATTCGCCCA